>JBDNEZ010000303.1:0-4040 GCA_041690095.1 Anderseniella sp. | reverse complement strand
CGCGAAATGCCGCTGATCGTGGAATCACTGAAATTGTGGCGCGCCATGAATCATCGTACCGGGGCCGAGACCGGCTTCCAGCAATGCGGCATCGCCTATATGGAGGCTGACGAGGACGGCCTGCAGCAACGCGAGACGTGGGCTGCGAAAAACGCCCAGCCGTTTCAGATCAATTCCCGCATCGTGCGCGGCGACGAACTCGATAAGCTGGTACCCGGCGCAAGCGCCAGGTTCGCCGGAGCCCTTTACACCGACAGCGATGGACGCGCGGAACCGCAACGCGCTGCACCTGCCATCGCCAGGGCCGCCAGAAACAAGGGTGCACGCATTTTCACCGGCTGGGCGGTTCGCGGCATTGAAACCGAGGCCGGCAAGGTCTCAGGCGTGATGACCGAGCGTGGCCGTGTCAGATGCACCTCTGTTGTTTATGCCGGCGGCGCCTGGTCGCGGCGCTTCCTCGGCAATCTCGGCCTGGATCTGCCACAACTTATTACCCTGTCGAATGTGCAGGCGACAGTGCCGCTGGATCTGCCCTATGCAACCTCGTTTGCCGGTGGAAAATATGCTGTGCGCAAACGCGCCGATGGCGGTTACACCATTGCTCACAATGCCGTCACCGTATCCGACATCATTCCGGCTTCCTTCAAGTACCTGAGGGCATTCCTGCCCGCGCTGCGCTCTGAATGGCCCAACCTGAAACTGCGCATCGGCAAGCGGTTTATTTCCGAAGCCATGCTGGCTTCCCACTGGTCACTGGACGAAGTGTCGCCGTTCGAAGAGGTCCGCGTGCTGGATCCCATGCCCGTCGACTGGGTATTGCGCGACTGCCTGGACGAACTCGCCACGGATCATCCCGGCTTCAAGGGTGTCAAAATCGCCAGTAAATGGGCCGGTGTGATTGATGTGACGCCGGACGCTGTCCCGGTCATTTCCGGCATTGACCAGATACCGGGCCTGTTTCTGTCTACCGGATTTTCAGGGCATGGATTTGGCATCGGCCCCGGTGCCGGCAAGCTGATGGCTGATCTTGTCACCGGTAAAACGCCCGTGGTTGATCCTGCGCCGTTCAGTTACACGCGCATGATCGATGGCAGCAAGCTGATGCCGGAGACCGATATCTGATCACGAGTGGATGGCGCGCTTGTCGACGGCAAGGGCGGCTTCCTTGACCGCTTCCGACAAGGTCGGATGCGCATGACAAGTGCGCGCAAGGTCTTCCGACGATCCACCGAATTCCATCAGCACCACACACTCATGAATCAGTTCGCCGGCCTGCGGACCAAGAATATGTGCGCCGAGGACCTGGTCTGTCTTGGCATCCGCCAGCACTTTGACAAACCCGTCCGTGGTCTGGTTTGCCTTGGCGCGGCCATTTGCCATGAACGGAAACGAGCCCGACCTGTAGGCCACGCCTTCATCCTTCAGTTCATCCTCGGTCTTGCCGACAGACGCCACTTCCGGGTAGGTGTAGACCACGCTGGGAATGATCCCGTAATTCACATGGCCTGCCTGGCCGGCCAGTAGTTCAGCCAGCGCTACGCCCTCTTCTTCAGCCTTGTGCGCCAGCATTGCGCCACGCACCACGTCGCCAATGGCAAAAATACCCGGTACATTGGTGGCAAAATGATCATCCACGATAACCCGCTTGCGCTCATCCAGCGCAACGCCTGCGTCTTCCAGCCCCAGCCCGTCGGTGTAGGGCACGCGACCGATCGCCACCAGTACGACATCGGCATCGAGCGTTTCGCCATCACCGCCCTTGGCTGGTTCGACGGTGACCTTGACGCCTGATTTGGATGTCTTGGCACCAGTGACCTTGGACCCGAGCTTGAACTCGAATCCCTGCTTTCCAAGCAACACCCTGAATTTTTTGGCAACTTCACTGTCCATGCCCGGCAGGATACGGTCAAGATATTCAACCACGGTCACCTTGGCCCCAAGCCTGCGCCACACCGACCCGAGCTCCAGCCCGATGACACCGGCGCCGACAACCACCAGATGACCCGGTACCTTGGTCAGTTCTAATGCGCCGGTCGAAGACACGATCTGTTTCTCGTCGATTGCAATGCCCGGCAGCTGTGCCACATCGGAACCGGTTGCAATGCAGATGTTCCTGGTTTCGAGAACCTGCGCGTCGCCTTTTTCAGGGGTCACCTCAACCTCGCCTGCACCAAGAATCTTGCCGGTGCCGTGAAACGCGTCGACCTTGTTTTTCTTCAACAGGAACTCGACACCCTTGGTGTTGCCGTCAATGGCATCGGTCTTGAACTTCAACATCTGCTTCATGTCGACCTTGGGGGCAGACACCTTGATGCCCATCTTTTCAAAACTGTGGCCGGCTTCTGCAAAAAGCTCTGAAGCGTGCAGCAACGCCTTGGACGGAATGCAGCCTATGTTCAGGCAGGTGCCGCCGTGGGCCGCGCGTTTTTCGACAACGGCGACCTTCATACCCAGCTGGGCCGCACGAATCGCTCCCACATAGCCGCCAGGGCCTGTGCCGATGATTACAAGATCGTACATAAGTTTAATCCCCTACAGGTCAAGCACAAGGCGCTCCGGGTCTTCCAGTGACTCTTTGACCCGCACCAGGAAGGTCACGGCTTCCTTGCCGTCAACGATACGGTGGTCATAGGACAGCGCCAGATACATCATCGGCAGTATCGTGACTTCACCGTTTACTGCCATCGGGCGTTCCTGAATTTTGTGCATACCAAGAATGCCGGACTGCGGCGCGTTCAGTATTGGCGTCGACATCAACGAGCCGTACACACCACCATTGGAAATCGTGAACGTGCCACCCTGCATGTCGGCCATCGACAGCTTGCCATCGCGCGCCAGACCGCCAAGGCGGCCAATATCCTTTTCAATCTCGGCAATCGACATGTCATCTGCATTGCGCACCACCGGCACCACCAGCCCCTTGTCGGTACCAACTGCCACGCCGACATGGCAAAAATTCTTGTAAACCAGATCAGTGCCGTCGATCTCGGCATTCACCGCCGGCACCTCTTTCAGTGCATGGCACACAGCCTTGGTGAAAAACCCCATGAAGCCCAGTTTCACGCCGTGCTTTTTCTCAAACAGATCCTTGTAGCGCTTGCGCAGGTCCATTACCGCGCTCATGTCCACCTCGTTGAAGGTGGTCAGCATGGCGGCGGTGTCCTGGGCATCCTTCAACCGGCGCGCAATGGTCTGGCGCAGGCGGGTCATCTTCACCCGCTCTTCACGCGGTGCATCGTCGGCTGAAGACGGCGCACGTGCTGCCGGTGCAGATGCCGGAGCCTTGGTGCCTTTTTCAAGCGCTTCCAGCACATCGCCCTTCAATACCTGGCCGCGCTTGCCGGAGCCTGCAACCTGATCAGCCGAAAGGTTGTTTTCAGTCAGCAGCTTGGCAGCAGATGGTGCCGCAGCAACGGCTGGCGTACCATCACCGGTTGCCGCCGCAGGGTCTGCAGGTGCGGCAGGCGCCGCCTCCACCGGTTTTGCCGGCGCCGGTTTGGCAGCGGCAGCACCGTCACCGTCAGCCACAGTGCCGAGCAATGCGCCAACTTCAACCGTCTCACCTTCCTGAACCAGTATTTCTCCCATGATGCCCGCAGCAGGTGCCGGCACTTCCACGGTCACCTTGTCGGTTTCCAGCTCAACCAGCGGCTCATCCACGGCAATCGCCTCGCCCGGCTTTTTGAACCATTGACCTATTGTGGCTTCGGTTACGGATTCACCCAGTGTTGGCACCCGGATTTCATTCGACATTACGTCAGTCCTTTTAAGACAGCTGCCGCCCGGTCGTAACATGGCCGCAACAGAGATACAAAATTCAATCAGTCAGGCAGATCGACGTCGCAACAATTCTTTCGCCCTAACCCGATTTTCCCTCACCGAGCGCCGTTTCAAGGAACGCGGCAAGTTCCTTCAAGTGACGGCTCATCAGTCCGGTTGCCGTCGACGCCGATGCAGGTCTGCCGGCATAGCTCGGACGGCGATGGGTTGCTTCGATCCGGTTCAGAACCCATTCCATGTAAGGCCGGATGAATGTCCAT
>JBDNEZ010000302.1:0-3229 GCA_041690095.1 Anderseniella sp. | reverse complement strand
TGATGCGGCAAGCTCAGCCGCGAACGATCGAGGCCACATGGCAAAAGGTCGGGGATCTCCTGGACCGCTTCGAACCAACCGAATGCGCAAACTACATTACAAACTCAGGATATGCTTCCGTATGAACACAACATGCTCTAGAGCAATTTTATCCATCCGTATGGATGGATATTGCTCTAATCTCGCATATCACCCCATGGCTGCAAGCCGGGCAATTGCCTCTTTGACCTGACCCGCCTTCACACTCAGCTCATCACGGCGTTCCCTGGTTTCAACGATAACTGCCGGCGGCGCCTTGGCGACGAAGCCTGCATTGTTCAACCGGCCATCAATCGACGCAATGTCCTTCGCGGTTTTCTCAAGGTCCTTTTCAAGCCGGGCCTTTTCGGCGCTGAAGTCGATGACGCCCGCCAGTGGCAGTGCAACGACCGCTTCATCCAGAACAATCTGGGCGGCGTTTGCCGGTACGTCATCGGCAAATGTCAGGCTGTCGAGTCGCGCAAGTCTGGAAATTTCGGCCATCCATGCGCTGGCGCGAGCTTTTGACTGATCTCCGGGGTGTGCCAGCACACAAGGCACCTTTGCGCCGGCAGGCACATTCATCTCCGAGCGCACCGAGCGAATTTCCGTGATCAGGCGGACGACCCAGTCAATCTCCTGCGCTGAATCAGGTGCCTCAAGGCCCTGGTAATCCGGCCATGAAGCTTGAGCCAGCATGCTGTCGCGTGCCGTTTCACCGGCTGTTTGCTGCCACAGTTCTTCGGTGATAAACGGCATGAACGGGTGCAGCAGCAACATGATCTGGTCCAGCGCCCACGCGGTTGCAGCGCGGGTTTCTGTCTTTGCGGCTTCGTCGTCACCATTCAGGACGGACTTAGACAGTTCCACATACCAGTCACAGAACGTATGCCAGACAAAACTGTAAAGCGCGCCGGCAGCTTCATTGTAACGGTGTTCTTCGATGCCCGCTGTGACAGCCTCTTTGGTATGTGCAGCTTCACCCGCAATCCAGCGGTTGAGCGTGACTTTGCACTTCGCCGGATCAAAACCGTCTACGCGTACGCATTCATTCATTTCGGCAAAGCGTGCAGCATTCCACAACTTGGTGCCAAAGTTGCGGTAGCCTTCAACGCGTTGTGTCGACAGTTTGATGTCGCGGCCCTGTGCCGCCATGGCGGCCAGCGTAAAACGCAGGGCATCCGCGCCGTACTCGTCAATCAACTCGAGCGGATCGATGACGTTGCCTTTCGACTTCGACATCTTCTGGCCCTTCTCATCACGCACCAGCGCGTGAATGTAGACCGTGTCGAACGGCACCTGCGGTGATCCGTCGGGCTTCTTCATGAAGTGCATACCCATCATCATCATCCGCGCGACCCAGAAGAAAATGATGTCGAAACCAGTGACCAGCGTGTTGGTCGGGTAATAACGCTGCAGTTCATGGGTATTGTCCGGCCAGCCCAGCGTGGAGAACGGCCACAGAGCTGAAGAAAACCAGGTATCAAGCACGTCTTCATCGCGGGTCAGCTTTACCCGGTAGCCGTAATGGGATTCCGCCTGCTCTTCTGCCAGCGCCTCGCTCTCGGCAACGAATACCGTCCCGTCCTCGCCGTACCATGCGGGAATCTGATGCCCCCACCATAATTGGCGCGAAATGCACCACGGCTGGATGTTGCGCATCCATTCGAAATAAGTTTTGTCCCACTGCTTTGGCACAAACACCGTAGCGCCCTGCTCAACAGCCTCGATGGCCGGCTTGGCCAGTGTTTCTGCATCCACATACCATTGGTCGGTCAAAAACGGCTCAATCGGCACTCCGCCCCGGTCACCATGCGGCACCGTGTGGGTGTGTGCCTCGATTTTCTCCAGCAATCCGCGTGTCTCGAACATCTCGACCACCAGCTTGCGTGCCGTAAAACGGTCCGTGCCGTGCAGTGCGGTAATGGTGGCTTTCAGTTCATCCGTCTCAGCGACACCGGCAAGGAAGTCCTCATTGCCGTCAAGAACAATGCTCGCATCGACATCCATGATGTTGATGTTGGCGAGATCATTGCGTTTACCGACCTCGAAATCGTTGAAGTCATGAGCGGGCGTGATTTTCACCGCGCCGGAGCCTGCTTCCGGATCGGCATAGTCATCTGCCACGATCGGAATCAATCGTCCGACCAGCGGCAACACGACATTCCTGCCGATCAGGTCCCTGTAGCGTTCATCATCGGGATGCACCGCAACACCGCTGTCACCCAGCATGGTTTCAGGCCGGGTAGTGGCAACCGTTATGAAGCGACCCTCATCACCCTCGATCGGGTACTTGAAGTGCCACAGATTGCCGTTCATTTCGATCTGCTGCACTTCCAGGTCGGAAATCGCGGTCAGCAGTTTCGGATCCCAGTTGACCAGACGCTTGTCTTTATAGATCAGACCTTCCCGATACAGCTGGACAAACACCTTGAGCACAGCCTTTGACAGACCTTCATCCATGGTGAAGCGCTCACGTGACCAGTCACATGATGCCCCCAGGCGGCGCAATTGACCGATGATAGTGCCACCCGATTCAGCCTTCCATGTCCAGACCTTGTCGAGGAACGCCTCGCGGCCAATGTCGCGCCGGCCCGGTTCCTGGCGTTCCAACATCTGCCGTTCGACAACCATCTGCGTGGCGATACCGGCGTGATCCAGCCCCGGTTGCCACAACACATCCCTGCCCCGCATTCGCTCAAACCGGCACAGTATATCCTGCACCGTATTGTTCAGGGCGTGACCCATATGCAGTGAACCGGTGACATTTGGTGGCGGAATGACAATGCAGAACGGTTCGCCGTCCGGTGTCTGATTGGCCCGGAACACGCCGGAGGCCTCCCAGGCTTCATAGAGTCGAGTTTCAATATCGGCCGGTGTAAAGTGCTTATCGAGCATGGAAATGTTGGAATCTGTTGTGGGGGTTTTTGGGTCTATAGCGCGGTTAAACACTACGCGCACTATACTTGCAACAGGTCGCTGACCAGTAGAACGGAGCTCACCGCCTAAGACCGGTAATCCTGGCAATCTCGCCACGCACGGCATCTTCGACAATCGGGCTGAGATTGTCAGCCAGCCACTGTTCTATCATTGGCCGGATCATGGCTGTACAAGCTTCCTCACTGGGCATCGCTGCGGCCACCTGGTCGGGCAGGTGCTTGTCAATCCAGACAACCAGTTCCGGTTCGATGACCTGACGGATCATCGCCTC
>JBDNEZ010000301.1:0-14036 GCA_041690095.1 Anderseniella sp. | reverse complement strand
GTGGCGGGCATCGAGGCAGCAGGATTTCAGGCAGACACCGGCGCCTGATTGTTCGCCTGCACAGGGTTCAATTGAGCCCTATTGAGTGCAACACGCTTCAGGTTGCACAGCCGCTCTGAGAACGATCAGGATGCCGCACCCGGCTGCCAACCGGGTGGTGCCATCTCGAAGCCGGAAAACTCGAAGCCCGGTGATACCGTACATCCCACAAGGGTCCAGGCCCCGAGGCTTCTGGCCGATTGCCAGACTCCGGCCGGGATAACCAGCTGTGGCCGTGCGCCGGTGGTCATGTTGGTGCCGAGTTGATGACGGGTCACGTCGGATGCATCCGGCGACAGAGCCAGCTCCAACGTGTCGCCTGCATACCAGTGCCAGGCTTCAGCGGCGTCGACCCGATGCCAATGGCTCACTTCACCCGCCTGCAGAAGATAGTAGATTGCTGTCCCGGCACTGCGCTGCCCAGGCGCTGCGGGAGCCCTCCAGGTTTCGCAAAAGTGACCGCCTTCCGGATGGGGTTTCAGATCAAGTGTTCTGATCAGTTGATCTGCATCATTCATCGTATGTTCCTGATTGCGACATCAAAGCTACCCTACCTGCAGATTATCAAGGCTGCCAGGGGGTTGATGCCGGCAATGACAAACAGGTTCTCCGTCGGCATCAGTCGTTGCATGGTCGGCGGGACAATCAAAACTGCTTGCCATTGCCTAGCCACGACATACATTCGTGCCAGCAGGCAGAGGTTCTCAATGACAAGCGATATTTTTACCGATGATTTCAAACTGGAGCCGTACTGGTGGGAGGCGACACCGCGCCCTGTACTGGAGGCCGGAGCGGTCCCAGCCACGGCGGATGTTGCGATTGTGGGCTCCGGGTATACCGGGCTCAATGTGGCCCTGGTCCTTGCGCGCGCCGGACGATCGGTCGTGGTGTTTGATGCACAAGACGCCGGCTTCGGTTGCAGTTCGCGCAATGGCGGGCAGATCAGCACAAGCATCAAGCCGGGTCTTGATGAACTCACCGCCAGATATGGCGCAGATGCGGCGCGCGCCATCGTGCGCGATGGTCAACGCTCGCTTGACTGGATCGAGGAACTTGTTCGCGACGAGCAGATCGATTGCGACTTCAAGGTGCCGGGACGGTTTCATGCGGCGCATAATCCGGCTCAGTATGAAAAATTGGCAAGGCAAATAGCCAGTCAGCCCGAGGGACTTGAAGTGCCGGCCCATGTGGTGCCGCGAACCGAACAGCGCCGCGAACTCGGTAGCGACAGCTATCATGGCGGTGTGGTGTTTGAAAAGCACGCTTCACTTGATCCGGCGCGGTATCACCAGGGTCTGCTGGACGTAGTGATGCAGGCCGGTGCGACAGTCATTCCGCACTGCGGTGTTACCGCGATCGACAAACTGTCTGCCGGCTTCGAAGTCACTACTGCCAAGGGTCCGGTGACCGCGCGCGATGTGATTGTTGCCAGCAATGGCTACACCGGACCGGTTACCCGCTGGCAGCGCCGCCGCGTCATTCCGATCGGCAGCTACATGATCGCCACCGAAGCGTTGCCTGCCGGGTTGATGGACCAGTTGATGCCGACCGGCCGGGTCGTCAGCGACACCCGCAAGGTGGTTTACTATTATCGGCCTTCACCGGATCGTTCGCGCATCATATTCGGTGGACGGGTTTCGATTTCCGAAACTGATCCGATGAAAAGCGGGCCCCTGCTGATGCGGGATCTGGCGGGAATTTTCCCGGAACTTGCCAATACCAGAATATCCCATTCCTGGATGGGCTTTGTTGCCTACACGTTTGATACGCTGGCCCACACCGGCGTCCGAGACGGCATCCATTATGCCATGGGGTATTGCGGATCGGGCGTCGCTCTGGCGAGTTATCTGGGCATGCGAACCGGCCAGAAAGTGCTGGGCCTTGCCGAAGGCCATACCGCGGTTGACGACATCAATTTTCCGACACGCCCGTTCTATACCGGAAATCCATGGTTTCTGGCACCGTCGGTTGCCTGGTACCGCCTGCTCGACAGTTTCAACCGATGATGGTGGTTTCGTTTGCGAGCCGGTAAAAATGTGCCGGAATGTTAGCGCCGGACCGTAAATCAACCCGGTAACGTACAAACAAAAAGTCCGCTTCTGTGGATGAAACCTGGCATGAATTCATCGTGAAAACTAGTCAGGAGATACCCTGACGCGATTGAATGCACCACGAGCTATTTGTGACCGGCCGGGGAAGTGGGTACAGTGAAACCGGTTTTTCGCCCTGACGTCATCTCCCGCTTGCCGGCAAAGCCCTTGCGTTTGGTGACTGTAAATCCAGCGTCCTGCAGGTTGCGGCGCACCCGGGATGCGGCTGTGTAGGTAGCAAAGCTGCCGCCTGCAGCGGTATGGTCAAAAACCTGCTGCAGCAGCACTGCGCTCCACATTGCCGGATTTTTGTCCGGCGAGAATCCATCCAGATACCAGGCATCGGCGAGGCCGTGCCAATTTGCAACCGAAGCTTCCGCCTTGCCGGGCATGACAAGAAGTTGCGTCTGTTGGTCCATTTTCCAGAGCGCGGGCGGCGATGAGCGTGTCTGCCATCGCGATACGAGACTGTCTGCCAGGACTTTCAGCGTTTCCCACGGCGCCAGTGCGCGTGCCATGTCATCTGCGCTGATCGGGTAGGCTTCAAACGAGGTGAACACAAGCCGTTGCGACGGTGAACGGGCATCGATCCAGTGGCGCCAGGTTTCCAGGAAATTCAGCCCGGTGCCGAAGCCCAGTTCGCCGATGGTGAAGTGATTGGTAGCCATCCAGCGCCCCGTTAAACCATTGCCATCGATAAACACATAGGCTGATTCGGCCTGGCCGTTGCGGCTCGTATAGAACGTATCATCGAACAGAGACGATCTTGGCAGGTCACCGTTTTCCCAGTTTATAGTATGTTGGTTCGTTTGCATGTTTGGGTTGTGGCTACACGAATGTGAGTGTGTCATATAGTCCGGCAATGGCAACAAACTCAACCAGCATACCCGCGACGCCTGACATTTTGATCATCGGTGCCGGCGTGGTCGGTCTGTGGTGCGCACTGAAGGCCAGGCAGCGCGGCCTGAGTGTGGTCGTTGTCGACAAGCGGCAGATCGGGCAGGGTGCGAGTGGTGGTGTGCTGGGCGCGCTGATGCCGCACAGGCCGGTGAACTGGACTGATATCCAGACCTTCCAGCTTGACGCCCTGCTGTCGCTGGAAACCGAAGTCGCCGCTCTTGAGGCAGCAACAGGAGTATCGTGCGGGTACAGCCGATGCGGCCGTATCATGCCGATCGACTCTACCTCGTTTCTAACCGAGCACGAGCAGTGGCAGGCAGGATCGCGGCGGCACTGGCCGGCCGTTTCTGCGTGGGGTGCACCAATTTCGTGGGATATCGTTCACGGCACGCCTGACCCTGGATGGCCGACGCTGAAACCGGGATCGATAGCCTGCAGTCTTGATACGTTCAGCGCCAGGATCTCACCGCGTGGTTTGCTGAAGGCACTGGCAAGCGGGCTGCGCCCTGAAGTCACGGTTGTCGAGAATTGCGCGGTGGAGACGGTTTCTGCAAATGGTGAAGTCCGACTTGCAGACGGCAGGCAGCTTTCACCAGGCCGGGTCATAGTGGCAGCCGGTTATGAAAGTTTCGATCTGCTGCAACCCAGGTTGCACTGTCAGCCCGGCTGGGGTGTGAAAGGCCAGGCCATAGTGTTGAGGCCGCAGCGCAAATTGGTGGACAATATGCCGATCGTGTATGCTGGCGGCACCTATGTGATTGCTCATGATGACGGCATGGTTGCGGTCGGCTCTACATCGACGAGATCTTTTACAGACGCTTGTGTTGATGAAACCGTGTCACGCAAACTCGCTGAGCGGGCGGCTGAGCTGTGCCTGGACCTGACCGGTGCCGACATTGTGGAACAGTGGGCAGGCATTCGCCCGCGTGCCGCCGGGCGCGATCCGATGGTCGGAGCGCTGCCCGATGCGCCGCGAATTGTCGTGGCATCCGGCGGCTTCAAGATAACCCTCGGCATTGCCCACAAAATGGCAGATGCGGCACTGGGTATTGTCACAGGTGCGCCTTGCGACCTGCCGCCCAGTTTTGCCGTGGCAGAGCATGTTGCGAAAGTGCGGTAAGGCAAGTCGATGGGGACGTGATGTTGATAATGCCTTCAACTGAGTTCGGAACACACCGCCGATATCCAGCGCAGTGGACGAGCCCTACTTTGACCGCACAGCGGCGAGGGCGGATGACAGCGCTGTTTCGAGCCGGTTGCGCTCCACGTCGCTGATGCCGGTGAGATTGACGTTCAGGTCCAGCCGGTCTGCGCTGACCGCGACCATGTCCTTCGGCGCGTGAGGCTTCACGACGAGGCTGGTGTCGACCACGTAGGGGACAACCTTGCGGCTGATGCCCTTCAGCGCGATGGCCTTGACCGGATGCGCGGTTACATGGTCCTGCACCAGTGCATAGGTTTCATAGCTCATGACGATGCCGCCGGGTTCAGCGATTGATTCAAGCCGCGCAGCGACATTGGCCTCGGCGCCTATGATGGTGTAGTCCATGCGGTCTTCGCTGCCGAAATTGCCGACATTGCAGTAGCCGGTATTAATGCCCATGCGCGCGCGCAATGGCTGTTCAAACCCGCGTCGGCGCCATTCCAGGCCCAGTTCTGCCAGGCGCTTCTGCATGGCGATGGCCATGTTGACACAATCCAGCGCATCCTGCTTTGCACCACGGCTTTGCGGGTCGCCGAAGAAGGCCAAGATGGCGTCACCGATAAACTTGTCGACTGTCGCACCATGGTTGTGGGCGATCCGGGCCATCTCGGTGAAATACTCGTTGAGCAGGGCGGTGAGTTCCTCCGGCTGCAGGCGTTCCGTGGTGGCGGTGAAATCCTTGATATCGGAAAAGAAGATGGTCAGCTTCTTGCGTTCGGTGGCAATCACGGCGTCCTTCTCGCCGCTGAAGATCGACTTGTAGACTTGCGGCGACAGGTATTTGGAAATCTTCATGGACACCGAGGCAAGGAAGGAGTTCGCCTCCTCCAGCTCTGCATTCATGCCGGCGAACTGCACTGCCTGGCGCCATTGCAGGGCCAGGAACAGAAAGCCGAATGCGCCCGCCAGCACGAAGTAGGTCAGGAGATACTTGAACGAGAACAGATTGGCAGCAATCGGCTGGTCAATGGTGATGGACTGTATGCCGCGGATATCACCCACCTTCCAGTCATTGCGTGGGCTTTCGACGTGCGAATTGTGACATGCAACACAGGCCGCCCCCATTATAACAGGCACGGCCATGCGGATTTGCCGGTCAAACAGCGAACCGGTGATTTCCGTGACGCTTCTGCCGGGCTGACCGGTGGCGCGCAGTTCAGCCAGGGCGTGGGCCTCGAACCCGTCGAGATTGTGCTGGGCGCGGCCCTTGAACGGTTCGTCGGACACGAAGCGGTAATTGATCCCGTTTACCCTGCTGCCGATCACCTCGCCCAGTTCGATGGACAAGGTGGCGGGGATCGGAATGCCGCCGGCGACTTCCTCATAATTGTTCGAGGGCTGGGCGATGCCGTGGTTTTCCAGTACCCGCGCGACCACGTTGCGTGAATAGTAGCTGCGGATATCGGAAATCATCGAATTAAGGTCTGTGGCCTGGCGCGATAGCGAGTCGCTAGACACATTTCTGAGATCCATCCACACTGCGACCGGCAGCATGACCAGGCCAAGGACAACGATGAGCAGAAACCAGACCGGGTTTTTCAGGATCCTTTTGCCGAGCCTGTCGACCCTGGACGAAAACCGGCTGCCTTCGCCGTCGGTGCTGCGGTGGGCAAGGATCGTCATGTAATTGTTCCCGAATTGCGCAAAGAGGCGAAACTCCTGTCTATCACGCCAATTGCTCCGAGACCATTAATCGGGCCATTGGAGTTCGGTGTATTCCGGGAGTTTGCCATCGTTCGGTATCGACCCGACGTCCTGGATTACGCCGCTTTGATCGCCTATGCGCCACGAAGCCGGGTTGGTGGCTTCTGCCGTGTGCCGGTATCAGGCGTCATATGCGACCACAACCTGCTTTTGCTCGCCGAGTTTGTCTATGCCCAGGTGCATTGTGTCGCCGGGATTGAGAAACCTGTTCGGTGACATGCCAAGCCCGACCCCTTGTGGCGTTCCTGTTGTGATGATGTCGCCAGGTTCCAGGATCATGAACTGACTGGTGTACGAGACGATTTTCGCAATCGAAAAGATCATGTCATCGGTATTGCTGTCCTGAATCCGCTCGCCGTTTACGTCCAACCACAGTTTGAGGTTCTGGGGATCACCGACCTCATCCGACGTGACCAGCCAGGGGCCCAGCGGGCCGAATGTCGGACAGCACTTGCCTTTCATCCACTGGCCACCACGCTCGATCTGGAAGGCACGTTCGGACACGTCATTGCAGATCATGTAACCGAAGATACAGTCCAGTGCGTCTGCTTTACTGACATAGCTGGCCGTTTTGCCCATGACAAAGGCAAGCTCAACCTCCCAGTCCAGTTTGGTAGAGCCTTTCGGCTGGATGACCGCGTCATTCGGCCCGCAGATGCATGACGATGCCTTGTTGAAAAGGATGGGTTCCTGGGGAATAGGTGAGTTGGTCTCGACCGCATGCTGGACGTAATTCAGCCCGACAGCGATGAAATTGCCGGTGTGCGCAACGCATGCCGCAATGCGCGGGTCACCGGAGACTTCAGGGCAACCGTCAACATCAGTCTGGCCTATCGCCTGCAGTGAACCGGATGCAAATGCAGCGACATCGATATCGGGAACCAGCTGCGAAATATCGCGGATGGTGCCATCGGTTCCGAGGCATCCGGGCTTTTCTGCGCCCTGGGGGCCATAACGCAAGAACTTCATTTTTCACCTCTCAGTTTGTGTGATGTTTTCCGGCACCCGGTCACGGCTGGGTACAGACATATTCAAGCCGGTAGATCGCCGCTTTGGGTGCGCCGGTCATGCCCAGCGCCGCGCAGGCGGCATCCGATAGCAGATCATTTCGGATCCGGTCGATTTCATCGCGACGCGCCGCCTCGACCATGATCGCCCAGCCGGGCATGTCGGTGCCGCCTTTGCGCTGCTGGCGCTCTTTGGTCGGTATGTCGCTGTTGGACAGATCGGTCTGACACAGGTGAATCCCGGTCACACCCTTGATGCCGGAGGCGGGTCGCAAGACCTGTTGTTCAAGCTGTTCTGCAAACCGGTCAGCGTCATCGGCCTCGAATTGCAATGTCAGCAGGTACCCGCCCATTCCCGGGCCACTGGAGTAACGCACCTGCTGAATTGATCGGGCGACGTTGCGAAAATGCCTGACGGTGCTCACTGTCCATGGTGTCGGGTTGTTGAGCCGGTCCAGATAATCCCTGCCCGCCAGTGCTTCCATGTCTTCGGCTTCATACAGCGTGAAGAATTCCGGTGTTCCTGCTTCGGCAATATAGCGCCGGCCGCGGATGATGCCGCTGACGGCAGCACGTTCCGGCATGTGTTCATGCAGGTGCCACCAGTAAAATTCGTCCCGTCCTTCATCGGCAATGTCGTGCCAGATCGAAACGACCGCTTTTCCGGCAAGGCTCATGGCATTATCCTTACAATTTTCTGGTACCGCATGGTCATGAACTCCCGGCACTGTTTCTGCCGCCTTGCAACACGCCCTTTTCAAGGAAGATGTTGGTGATCGTGTCGACGGCCGTCTCAAAAACCGGCGACTTGCGCGCCGCCAGACCACGCGGGCGCGGCAGGTCGATATTGATGATCGTCTCAACCTTGCCTGGCCTTGGTGACATCACCACGACACGGTCTGCCAGAAGCACGGCTTCATCGATCGAATGGGTGATAAACAGAACCGTCTTTTCTGTCGCCAGCCAGAGCTCTTCAAGATCAATGCGCATCTGCTCGCGGGTCAATGCATCGAGTGCACCGAACGGCTCATCCATCATCAGTAACGGCGGATCGTGGATCAGCGCCCGGACGATGCCGGCCCGCTGCTGCATGCCGCCTGACAGTTCGTAAGGATAGCGGTCTTCAAAACCGGCAAGTCCTACCGATGCCAGCAGTTCGCGTGCCCTGGGCTCGAAATCAGCAGGATTGAGACCGCGCATTTCGACCTGCAACAATACATTTTGCAGAACGTTGCGCCATTCAAGCAAT
Organism: Anderseniella sp.; assembly: GCA_041690095.1. Classification (GTDB taxonomy): domain Bacteria; phylum Pseudomonadota; class Alphaproteobacteria; order Rhizobiales; family Aestuariivirgaceae; genus Anderseniella. The sequence continues at coordinate 5,843 of JBDNEZ010000301.1, read as the reverse complement.
ACAGCTTTCTGAAACACGACACCGAGATTGGTGATCGGATCCTCGACAAGCGTGCCATCAACACAAACGCTGCCGGATGTGGGGTGGGTCAGCCCGGCAATCAGCCGCATCAAAGTTGATTTCCCACATCCTGACGGGCCAACAATAGCGACAAATTCTGATCGGGAAACTGACAGATCAACGCCTTCAAGCGCCACGGTTTCCACCGTGCCGCGCCGGAAGATCTTGGATGCGCCGCTGATGACAATACTGTCGTCAGGCCTGACAGGTGAACAGACCCCGGAAGTCTCCGGGGCCTGAGCAACACCACCTTGCTTGCCATTTGTTTTCGCAGTGGACTGCTGCATTACGGCTTGGGCAGGAACTCGTTGGTATAAAAGTGCGAGGCCTCCTTGTCGGTCTTCAGGCCACGGTATTCTTTCAACAATGCGACCGTGTGTTCCCAGCCTTCAGGTGCACCAAAGCCGATGCCGTTGCCTTTTGACGCCGGCGACTCGAGCAATCCCAGGTCGACCATCAGTTGGCCCTTGAGCACCTCGGCGTTGACGTCGGGCTTGGATGCGACGGCTGCGGCGATGGCAGCGTCAGGATCGGCAATGGCTGCTTCATATGACCGGCGCATTGCCTTGACGAAACGGCGCACCATATCCGGATTTTCAGCGACCGTATCTGTGTGCGCGATGATGCTGAGACCCACTGTGTTAACGCCAATGTCGGCGAAATTCAGCGCGGCGGCCTTTACTCCCTTGGCCTCGATCTGGAAAAACTGTGCATCGGCGCTGCCCAGCAGTGCATCGGCCCGCTTTTCAAGAACCGAGACAACCTTGGCGGCCGGGTCGACAAAAATCATGTTGATCTTGCTGGCATCAAGGTTGTTGGACTTGATCACCGCCGGGAACAGTTGCGTCAATGCATCGCCGGCAGTTACAGCAATCCGCTTGCCTTCGAGGTCTTGCGGCGTCTTGATGTTGGCGTCAGCACGCGACACGATTCCGAACGGTGAGATGTTCATCGGCGACATGACAGCCTTGATCGGAATGCCCTTGGACACGGCAATAATCATGGTACCCGCATCGGCAATGCCGAATGTGTCGCTCTTTGAGCCGACCACCTGGGTGGCAACACCGGATCCACGGCCCTCGTTGATGGTCAGGTTGATACCTTCATCGGTGAAGTAACCCTTGTCCTTGCCGAGATAGACCGGCGCATGGAAGCCGACCAGATACCAGTTCAGCCTGAGTGAGACATCGTCGGCTGCAGTGGCGGGCGCAGTACCCAGCAATGCCATCCAGACGGCAGCAAACAGCGCGTAAAGTTTTAGGTGTTTCATTTTATCCTCCCTTGGGATCTTTGGTTTTATTGAGTCAGTAGTATTCCCGGATCCGTCTTGTTCCTGACGGTAACCCGGTTATCCGGTAACGTGGACGCCATCATCCTTGCGCTGCGAGACGTGCCACGGGATTGCGAATTTCTCGAGAAGTTCAACTGCGTAGTAGACAATCAGCCCAACGATCGAGAGAACAATGATGGTGGCAAACACCATCGGTGTTTCAAGATCGCCATTGTAGCGTAAAAGCAGATAACCGAGGCCCTTGTCCGAGGCGACAAACTCGGCGACCACAGCGGCTGTCGACGACAGCGCGGCAGCAACTTTCAGGCCGGTAAAAATACTGGGCAGGGCGTGCGGAAGACGAATCTTCCGGAAAATCATCCAGGCGCTGGCCCCTGTCGATTTGGCCAGTTCCATCGTCTCATCATCAATCGATTTGAAGCCGGCGATACTGGAAACAACGATGGGAAAAAACGACAACAGGAACACGAGCAGGAGCTTTGGGGTAAAGCCGAAGCCGAACCAGATGATGAACAGGGGCGCAATGGCGATCTTGGGCACAATCTGCAGAAACACGATGATGGGATAGAACATGCGTTCCATGGTGGGAAAATACGCCACGAAAATCGCCAGTGGTACGCTGACCGCCACGGCAACAAGAAAACCCGCGATGATTTCGCTGGTGGTGATCCAGGTATTTGCCAGCACATAAACCCAGCGCGAGGCGAACTCGGTCCAGATCAGCGAGGGGGGTGGCAGCAGGTAAGTCGCAACGTCGAATAGTCTGACGCCCGCTTCCCAGATCACGAATAGAACGATAAAGCTGATCACGAACTGGCGCAGACCGCGCGTCCGGTTGTAGAGGGCGGTAACCACAGACTGCCTGTCTTCAACTGTATCGTCGCCAGAGGTCATGCGCTTAGCCCAATCTGCGTGGATGATTGAAAGTCCCGGATGGGCCAGAGCTCGGAAAGACGTTTTGCGAGATCCATCACCTCAGGTGCCCATTGCTGCAACTTGTCTCGTGGTGTTCGAACTGTGGGTGCGGCCACGCTGATGGTGCCGACGCTGGGGGCATCGGGCGTGGAGCCGACAATTGCAGCAGCAATCGCGCACATGCCGGGCTCGCCTTCTTCGTATGCGATGCCGTAGCCTGCCTGTCTGGTCCTGTCGATCTCGGCCAGAGCATCGTCCAGACTGCGCAGCGATTCCGGACCTACTTCTGCAGGGTCACCGAACCCCTGATCTGTAATAATCTGCTCAATTCTTGCCCGGTCGAGCGTGGCCAGCCAGCACTTGCCCGTTGCTGTCGCCGTCAGGTTGACGGGTCTGCCGTAATTGCCGTCATAGCGCAGGCCGTGCCGCGCCCCCTGGGCCTGTGCAGTCCAGATCAGATTGTCGCCATCGACCACGGTCAGCCTGACCAGCTCGCCTGTAATGTTGGCCAACTTGTCCAGCTCCGGCTGGCAAACATCGGTCAGGCCGGTATTGGTTAAATGGCGAAAGCCGAGCACGACCAGCCTCAAGGTCAGACGATAGCGCTGGTTCTGTTCGTCCTGCTCAAGGTAACCGCGTTGCGTGAGCTGGGTCAGCAGCCGATGCGCCGCACCCTTGGCCATGTTGAGCCGCGCTGCCGTTTCGCTGAGCTGAAAACCTTCAGGATGGCCGGCGTGAAGCTCAAGAACATCAAGAGTGCGGTCAATTTGGAGCGTCATCACAGACCTGACAAAAAACTGGAACAGCGTTTCGGAACACTGTTCCAAATTGGCAGCTTTGTCCGTTTATGTCAAATGGCCATGATTGACCGGTGCAAGCAAAGCACGGTCAAGCGCGTTGTCGATCATGAAAGCGTCGGCGATTGTCCGCATGGTTTTGCTAGCGGTCTTGTGGAACGCGTTCGCAAGGGTGGTGCTCAGGCAGCTTCATGGTCAACCAGCGACCCCTCGAGAACAAAACTCTGCTTGATGGCAGTGTGCATGTGACCGGATAGTTTTGCACCCGGCGCCATGCGTGTCATTGACGTCGACCAGTACCTGCAGCAATCACTCAGGTAAACATATCCGGCTGATCTGCTTTTAGCTGGTCCCAGATGGTCTGGAAGTGGAGCCAACCGATATAGTCGCTGCCCACATGCTCCCGGCTGTAGCGGGCGCGATCTGCCGGGATATGGATCGGCTCGATACCCGACGCTGCGATATCGAGTTGCTGTTTGCAGCACCGTTCGAGCGCGATGAACCAGAATGCGGCAGACTCGATGCTGTGGCGGCTGGCCGTCAGGAGGCCGTGATTCTGGTGGATCGCAGCCTTCACCCCTTCAAACGCCTTGGCGACATTTGAACCAGCGTAATTTTCCACGGCCACCGCACCGGCCTGATCGCCAATGACTACGTGATCCTCAAAGAACGCACATGCATCCTGGGTTATCGGCTCGATCGGTCGGCCCGTTGCAGCCCAGGCTGTTCCGTAGAGCGTGTGCGCGTGGCACATGGCAATGATGTCAGGATGCTCCTCGTGGACGTTGGCGTGCAGCACGAATCCTGCGCGGTTCACCGCATAGTCACCCTCGATGACGTGCCCCTGATGATCAACCAGAATCAGGTTCGACATCTTCACCTTTGCAAAGTGAACGCACATCGGGTTGGTCCAGTACAATTCGGGGCGTTCCGGTTCGCGCACGGTGAGGTGTCCGGCAAAACCATAATCGAAACCCTGGAGAGCAAAAGCACGGCAGGCCGCAACAAGCCGTTCCTTGCGGTGCCGGCGTTCGTCCTCAACAGTGTCGAATTCAGGGATTTCAGGAAAAATCAGTCCTTCTTGCTCCGGCTGATAGATTGAAACACGATTGCCTAAGTCCAGCATGAGTGATCCTCTCGAATGTATCCAGCTGCCACGAAAGTCGCGGCCTATAAAAAGAAAAGAGCAGATCGTTGTGGTGCCGGTCAACAAATTCACTGCAATAACAATTACAGCCCGGCACCGGTTCCACAAGGTTTCATTGAAATGAACCCTATTGAGCCCAACACGCTTTAGTTCTTGCCGCGCCATAGTTTGAAATGTGCAGCGTTGACGATGAAACCGTGCCATCTGCCACGCGCCAGGCGGCGGCGCACTTTCTGCAAATGCTGATCCGGCGTTAGCGGCTGGTTTGATCTGTGCCGATGCCCGTTACAGAAACGGCATGCGGCCACAATGTTGCCGGGCTTGTCCGTCCCACCATCGCACTGCGCTCGCAGATGCTCTGCGGTGGCCTGGTGCCGAATGGCTCGTTTGGGCGATATGCCAAAGCGTTCGCAGAAGGCCTCAATGCCTGCAGTCCACATCGGCTGATGGCAATAATAACAACGGCCACTCTGCCTCTTCATGGCCACGCTTCGGTTCTTGATCAGTCGGCTTGTCATAATTTCACATCCTTGTGTTTCGAGGTGTTATCGAAACGGATGTGCAGCAACTGCATTGGCAGTTACCCCTCAGTTGGAAGCTTTACGCTTGCACAAGACAGCCCTTAGTTAAGTGCTACTCCGAGGTCTCTTGTCGACAATACTGCAACTGCAACATGTCGTAGCGGCAGCTTAAGCGGAGGCAATGGGCGAAAGAAAGGCAATAAACTTAACAAGGTAAATTCGAACCTGGACCAACCGTACCATCACCCGATCAGACGGTATGATCTGATCGGGTAGACAATCTCAACTTCACAATGTCAGGGAGCGAAGTTATCCGCGCGGTTGGACGGATATTGCTCCGCGACCTCAGGACAGCAGCACGCCGCCGTCGACGTCTATGGTTGTGCCGGTGATGAACTCGTTTTGAACAGCAAAGACAATGCCTTGCGCAACTTCATCGGCAGTACCTGGGCGCGGGATCAGGTTGTTCGCGGTCGCCTTGCCATAGAACTTGCTGCGTTCGTCGCCTTTCAGGCCGACCATTGGGGTATCGATCAGACCAGGCGAAACGACGTTGATGCGCCTGGGGGCAAGTTCCGGCGCGACGCCGCGCGCAAAAGCTTCAACTGCACCGCCGACCGAGCCGATGGCGATCTGGCCCGGGCGGGTCTTGCGGGCCGGCGTGCCGGAGACCAGCACGATACAACCGTTCTTGGCCAGATATTCGGTGCCGTAGCGAACCACGTTGGCATAGCCCCACATCTTGTCAAACGAGCCTTTGAAACCGTCCATATCCATGCTCAGAAACGGGCCGATCGCCCGGTCACCGCCCGTGGCGGCGCTGATCAGGACGTCATAGGGCGCAAGCTCCTTGAACAGCACCTGAAGCGCGTCGCGGTCGCGCACATCACCCTGTTTCAGAGTGATGCCCGGTCCGGGATCACCTGCCTTGCCGGGATCACGGCTGATCGCAGTGACCTTGCCGCCCAGTGCCGCCAGTTGCCGGGCTGCTGCCAGTCCGATACCCGAGGTGCCGCCGAACAGCACGATTTTCTTGCCCTTAACGTCCATATTGTTCTTCCTTCATTATTGCCGGCAACAGACCTGTCCGGCCGCCGCCCTGTTTCGTCATC
>JBDNEZ010000300.1:0-3479 GCA_041690095.1 Anderseniella sp. | reverse complement strand
GGGTCGGCTCTCCACCAGTGTCATCCTCGGGCTTGTCCCGAGGATCCAGTGCCGATGCAAACCATGTACCCGTTGAGGTATGGGTTTCAGCCTTCAGTTGAGTGCCGGCCACACGGCAGCTGATCAGGAATGGAGAACGGCCTGAGCGCAGCGAAGAAAGCTGTTCGACCAGTAAAGACAACGGCCTGAGCGCAGCGAGGAAAGCTGTTCGACCAGAAAAAAGAACAAGTCTGCCGAAGGCGGATAAGCTGTACCACCAGGAGTTGCTTGATCTGCAAGGTACCCACACCTGAAGCCATCCACCGTTCTCACCCGCAATGGATCCTTGGGACAGGCCCAAGGATGACAAATGAGGATGGGGTCGGCTCTCCACAGGTGTCATTCTCGGGTCGGCTCTCCACCAGTGTCATCCTCGGGCTTGTCCCGAGGATCCAGTGCCGATGCAAACCACGTAGCCGTTGCAGGATGGAGTCCAGCCTTCGCTGAATGACGACTTCCGGCAGGGGCACAATGGCGCAGGCGTTCAGAATATCCTGTGCAACCATTTGCCCAGCCCGTATGTTGTCGCACGACACACACACAGTTTAGAGGCATTGCCTTTGCGTTCCGTCAAAATTTCAACCGTTGCCGATTATGCCGCCACCACGGCGGCCGGGTGGCAGCAGGTGCCTGCCGAGACGGTCGAGATGCTGCCGACGCCGGTTGAAATGCAGCCCAATGGCTTCATCCAGGCCAACTGGCGCGATCGCCCGTATGGACTGCTGGCAAGCCTTGACGCCCAGTCGGTGCATGACGGCACCACCCTGGCGGTGCGCCTGCGCTGGGCCAAGCAGAAGCCTGATACCGGCGGTCGCGAAGGTTTTACCGACGGTGCTGCAATTGCCTTCCCGATCACCGGCGAACCGGTATTGTGGACCATGGGCAATGAGGACGAACCGGTGCAGTTCATCCAGTGGCAGGCGCTGAAGAACAAGATCCGCTCGGTTGTCGCCTGGGGCATCGGATCATCGGTTCCAGGCTCTCCCGTCGCCGAAAGCGTGACGGCGGGCTGGTCGCAAGGCTTCTGGACAATTGTAATGTTGCGCACCCTTGCGGGCGGGCCGGAAGCCGCTACGCTTGAGCCGGGCACCGAAACCCAAATCGGCTTTGCCGTATGGGACGGCTCCAACGAGGAGCGCGCCGGTCTCAAGGCCGTATCTGCCGACTGGTCGCCCCTGAACATTGACGCTTGAAGGAGCTGAACACCAAATGAGCAAACGCCAGGTGGCCATGGTCATCGATCTCAACAAGTGCATTGGCTGTCAGACCTGCACCATCGCGTGCAAGACCTCGTGGACATCCGGTGAGGGCCAGGAAGGCATGTGGTTCAACCAGGTCTATACCGCACCCGGTCACGGCACCCCGAAGGACTGGGAGCAGATGGGCGGCGGCTTCAAACAGGGCGAGCCGCAAAAGGGCGTGCGCCCGGCGCAGGGTGACTTCGGCGAAGGTTTTGAGCTGAACTACAAGGAAGCGCTGTTCTCCGGCGCCGGCAATGAGGCGCTGAAACCCATCGGCGACGAACCGCAATGGGGCATGAACTGGGACGAGGACGTCGGCGCCGGCGATTATCCCAATTCCTACTTCTTCTATATTCCGCGCATCTGCAATCACTGCACCAAGCCTGCCTGCATGGAGGCCTGCCCGCGCGGTGCCATCACCAAGCGCGAGGAAGACGGCATCGTCGTCATCAATGAAGATCATTGCCGCGGATTGCGGTTCTGCCAGTCGGCGTGTCCCTACAAGGAAATCTATTATAACCACGTCACCGGCCATTCGCAGAAATGCGTGTTCTGCCTGCCGCGCGTCGAACAGGGCGTGGCCACCGCGTGCGCGCGCCAGTGTCCCGGCCGGGTGCGGTTTCTCGGATTCCTCGAAGACGAGGACGGACCGATCCACAAGCTGGTCAACGTCCACAAGGTGGCGCTGCCGCTGCACCCGGAATATGAAACCGAAGCCAACGTGTTCTACATCCCGCCCTTGTCGCCGGAGAAATTCGACGATGACGGCAACCCGACCGGCGAGGACCGCATTCCGCTGGGCTATCTGGAAAGCCTGTTCGGCCCTGAAGTCGGCCCCGCGCTGGACCGCATCAAGCAGGGCCGCGCCGACAAGCAGTCGGGCAAGGGCTCTGATCTGATGGACACGCTGATCTCGAAGAACTTTCTCGACCTGTTCGGACCGTTCACCAACCATCCGCGCGAGATCGAACGCATCGCCACCGAGCTTGAGCGTGAGCCGATCATCGTGCCGCCGGAAATCGAGATCGCCTATCGCGGCCCCGGAGGCTCAAGCCAGTGACCAGCGGGCTGACACGGCGGAATTTCCTGAAAGCCGGTGCGGCGGTAACCGCCACGCTGGCGCTGCCGGATTTCATTGCCGGGTCCGGCCAGTCGCTGACCGCACTGGCCGGCTCGCGTCCGCGCGACTACAACAAGATCGTCGACATCTACCGCAACAAGTGGACCTGGGACAAGACCGTCCGCGGAACCCACCTGATCAATTGCTGGTACCAGGCTCACTGCGCGTTCGATGTCTACGTGCGCGACGGCATCGTGTTCCGCGAGGAACAGGCGGCTGACTATCCGCAGCTCAATGACGACGTGCCCGACATGAACCCGCGCGGCTGCCAGAAGGGCTGTTCGTTCTCCAAGCGCATGTACGAGGAAAGCCGCATCCGCTACCCGCTCAAGCAGGCCGGCGAACGCGGCTCCGGCAACTGGGAACGCGTGACCTGGGACGAGGCACTGGACGACATCGCCGACAAGTTCCTCGACGTGGTCACCGAGGAAGGTACTGACCGGGTGATCTGGGACATGGGGCCGGACATCAATGTCGGCGCCGCCAATGCCGGCCAGGCGCGCTTTGCCCAGCTCACCCATTCCATATCGCTGGACTCGAACTCGTCCAACGGCGATGGCCATCGCGGCGCGTTCGAGACCTTCGGCAATATCTACATGGATCGTTCCATCGAGGATTATTTCTATTCCGACGTGATCCTGATCTGGGGCTCGAACCCGATCGTCACCTCGATCCCCAACGCGCACTTTTTCACCGAGGCGCGCTATAACGGGACGCAGATCGTGTGCATCGCGCCGGACTATTCGCCGTCCGCCATCAAGGCCGACCTGTGGGTGCCGCTGAGCCCCGGCACCGATGCCGCACTGGCGCTGGCGGTAGCCCGCGAGATCGTGTTTGGCGGCCACGTTGATGAAGCCTTCGTCGCCGAGCAGACCGATCTGCCCCTGCTGGTGCGCACCGACACCGGCAAGCTGCTGACCGAAAAGGACGCCAAGGGCGGGCGTACCGACCGTTTCACGCTGATGGACAGGCTGCGCGGACCGATGACGGCCCCGGCCAAGTCCCTCAAGCTTGGCACGCTGGACCCGGTACTGGATGTCGACACCACGATTGACGGTATCGGCGGTGAACAGATCCCG
>JBDNEZ010000299.1:0-3886 GCA_041690095.1 Anderseniella sp. | reverse complement strand
TGTTCTTCGGCTTTCATGTATTCCAGCATGAAACGTATGCCACGGGTTGAGTCACCGAGAAGGAACTCCTGGTCAAGCGTCGGCAGGGTGAAAGAAGATGATGCCATTTGCTCATGTGGTGTTTTTTTGGTGGTCATGGAGTTTCCTTTCGCAAGAGCCAGATGTTAGGTCATGGGGCCCATGCAGTAACTGGCGTGGCGTGCTGTGTTTGTGAGTTGTACGATTGGCTGGCAGATGGCCAGATGAACTGCCGGGAATTTGAACCACGATCATGCCAGCATCAAACGTAAAAACAGTTAATTCCAACGTTCATGGCATGGTCTGGATGGTGGTGTCGGGGTTGTGTTTCACAGGTGTGATGATTTCCGTTCGCAATGTGGGTCCGGATCTGCCGGCTGCGGTGTCTGCAGCAATTCGCTATGCATTCGGCATCGTGCTGCTGGCGCCCATACTGATGAAGGCCGATTTCCGGTTTCCACGCGGACGAAATCTGAAACTGCACATCTGGCGGGGGGTTTGTCATGGTCTTGGCGTGTTGTGCTGGTTTTACGCGATGGCTCGAATTCCGATGGCAGAGGTGACCGCGATCAGTTACACGGCCCCGATATTCATAACAATTGGTGCAGTGATCTTCTTTGCCGAAAAAATCCAGATGCGAAGAGTGGGTGCCATTATTGCCGGGCTTGCGGGGGTGTTCGTGATATTGCGGCCAGGCTTTGAAACATTGTCCAGCGGTCAACTTGCCCAGCTGTCTGCAACCCCCTTGTTTGCCGCTGCGATGCTTCTGGTCAAGCGCCTGACGCAAACCGAAACAACATCGATGATTGTGATCATGCTGAACTTTATTTGTCTCGCAGTGCTTGCGCCAATTGCCCTACTGACCTGGAAAACCCCCGATGCGGCGCAACTTCTGTGGCTTGCCGCCGCTACCATTGCGGCTACGGCGGGGCATTTCTGCCTGACCAGGTCATATGCCGCTGCCGATATCACAGTCATTCAACCGGTTACATTTCTGCAATTGGTCTGGACAACGATGTTTGGCTTCCTGCTGTTTTCAGAAACACCGGATGTGTGGGTGTTTGCTGGCGGTGGGATCATTCTGGCGGCCAGCACCTATATCGCTCATCGTGAACGCAAGCAGCGGTCATTGATGCAGGCGGAAGCGGCTACCTTGCCCGCTCAAGTGCCTGGCGCAGGCGTCTGATCAGCTTGGTCCGGTTTTTGTTGCCGGCGATATTTTCAACCGCATCATTGATGTCCAGAACCAGTTGCGTCAGTTCATTGTTGTAGTCAGGCTTGCGGGCAGCTTCAGGTGGTACGATGGAACGACGGATCTCGCTGTGAACCTGGACGGCCTTGTTCGCGTCGAGCCGGAAAGTGTCGTCGATTTCAGGTTGGAATATACGTGAGGCGGGCATCAGTTTCCTGGCGATACGCGCTGTCAGCCCGGCCATGCCTTCTTCTTCGCCATGGATCAGGAACATGTTTCGGTGAACCGGCAACCGCTCGGAAATCCAGCGCTCAAGCTCCGGCGCATCAGCGTGGCCGGAGTATCCGTTTATTCGCTCAATTGCCGCGTTGACCTCAATCTCCTCGCCGTGAATGCGGACCTTCTTCGCACCATTCAGCAAGATCCGGCCAAGCGTGCCATTGGCCTGGTAACCAACCATCAGCACGGTCGCATTGCGGCGATACAGATGATTTTTCAGATGATGCCTGATACGGCCTGCATCGCACATGCCACTGGCCGACAATACAACGTGAAACCCGCTCAGTTTGCCGATTGCCTTGGAATCGTCCACGGTCTCGGAGACCTTCAGGTTTGGAGACTTCAACGCCGCTTTGAGGGCATCCCCATTGGCCAGCAGGTCGGCGTGTTTTTCAAAGATTGCCGTAGCCCGTCGGGCTAGCGGGCTGTCGATGAACACCGGTGCGGCTGGCGCTTCGCCATTTGACATAATCATCATCAGGTCAGTGAGCACTTCCTGGGTGCGTTCGACGGCAAACGACGGGATCAGCAGGACACCGCGCTTCTGGGCGGCGGTGTTGACATGTTTTGCCAACAGGGCACGGCGCTCGTCCGGATTGGTTTCAACCCGGTCGGTGGCGCCAAAGGTCGCTTCGCACAGCAGATAATCATAACCAGACGGTGCATCGGGGTCATGTTGCAACAGCTTGTGATCGGGCCCGATGTCGCCTGAAAAGAACAATCGCAATGGGTGTTGAGGATCGCCTTGTGATACTTCGACCTCAATCGAGGTGGAGCCAAGCATATGCCCGGCATTCCAGAACCTGGCCCTGATATCTTCGGTGGGTTGCACCCAGGTTTCATAGTCAACCGGCGAAAACTGCTCAACCGCCTGCAGTGCGTCCTGCATGGTGTAGATCGGGGTAACTTCCTTGCGGCCGCGCTGACGATTGCGCCGGTTGAGCCTTTCAACTTCGCTTTCCTGTATATTGCCGGAGTCCGGCAGCATGACCGATGACAGATCGATTGTCGGCTCGGTGGCATGTATCTTTCCGGTAAAGCCGTTGCGGACAAGCTTGGGCAACACACCGGCATGATCGATATGGGCGTGGGTCAGCAATACCGCATCGATGCTGTCCGGTCTGAAGGGAAACGGCTGGTAATTCAGTTCCCTGAGTGTCTTGGAACCCTGAAACAGTCCGCAATCGATCAACACGGATGAGTGCGGTGTCTTCAATCTGAAACAGGAACCGGTTACGGTACGTGCAGCCCCATGGAAGGAAAGTTCGATGCTCATTCGGTGGCCTCCCGGCAGTCACGGTCGCTTGCAAAGTGTCAGAGCAACCTTATGGGTTCAACTGAACCCATGTTGCTCTAGCCAGTGAAGCTGTTGCCATAGGTGTTGCGCAAGATGTTTTTTTGAACTTTGCCCATGGCGTTGCGCGGCAATTCATCGACGATGTAGATTCTCTTGGGCTGCTTGAAACGGGCAATCTTGTCTGAAATTGCGCTCAGAATTGCACTCTCGCTGATCACTTGCCCATTGGATGCCACGATGATGCCGACCACGCCCTCGCCAAAGTCAGGATGGGTTACACCGATAACGGCAGATTCAAGCACGCCGTCCTGTTCATCCAGCAGTAGTTCAACTTCTTTCGGGTATATGTTGTAACCGCCCGAGATGATCAGGTCTTTGGCGCGCCCGACAATGTGGACATATCCGTCGGTGTCGACTTTGCCCAGATCGCCGGTAATGAAAAACCCGTCGTCGCGGAATTCCTCACGTGTCTTGTCCGGCATCTGCCAGTAACCGGCAAACACATTGGAGCCCTTGACCTCGATAACCCCGATTTCATCGCGTCCAAGCGTCTTGCCCATGTCCGGGTTGCAGACACGCAGGTCGACGCCCGGCAACGGGAAGCCGACGGTACCTGCACGACGGTCACCGTCATACGGATTGGAGGTGTTCATATTGGTTTCCGTCATGCCGTAGCGTTCCAGAATGCGATGACCGGTGCGGTCTTCGAACTCGGCATGGGTTTCTGCCAGCAAGGGTGCCGAACCGGAAACAAACAGGCGCATGTGGGCTGTCAGTTCGCGGGTGAAGCGGGCGTCGTCCAGCAAGCGGGTGTAAAAAGTCGGCACGCCCATCATGGTCGTTGCGCCGGGCAGACATTCAATCACCTGGTCAACCTTGAAGCCGGGCAGGAAGATCATCTGCCCACCGGCCACCATCAGCGTATTGGTTGCCACGAACAGACCGTGGGTGTGGAATATCGGCAGCACATGCAGCAACACGTCTTCGCGAGTGAATGCCCACAGGTCCTTCAGGACGAGGGCATTTGACAATAGATTGTCATGCGTCAGCATGGCGCCCTTGGAGCGCCCGGTGGTGCCGGAGGTATAGAGAATGGCTGC
>JBDNEZ010000298.1:0-7461 GCA_041690095.1 Anderseniella sp. | reverse complement strand
TTCCAGATGCCGTCAAGGCGCTCATCAAGCTGTGCGACGTCCATGTGGGCGTTTTCATTGGCGCGCTTCATCTCGGCAATGGTCTTGCCGTGCTTTGCGCCCAGTGCGAGCATCTCTTTTGCCGTCGAAAACGGGTATTCGTAGCCGGCCTGCTTTTTTGCCGCCTTCAGGCCGGTCGGGGTGCGGTCGAGGTCTGCCAGTTCGTCTGCGGTCAGGATAAATCCGCCGCCAATGGAGTAATAGGTCTCCTCCAGCCGCAAGGCTCCCTTGGCATCGAAGGCGCGCAGCACCATGCCGTTGGCATGGCCATCCAGCGGCGGACCGTAGTCAAATATCAGATCTTCTTCCGGATTGAAACGCAATGCGGCCAGGCCTTCGGGTTGCACTGTGCGGGTCTCACGCAACCGGGCCAGCGTCAGTTCGGCGTCGTCCGGGTCAATGGTGGCGGGCTCAAAACCGGACAATCCCAGCATGACGGCACGATCAGTCGAGTGACCCTTGCCGGTAAAGGCCAGCGATCCGTGCAGCGTACACTGAACGTGGGCCGGTGCTCCGGAACCGGGGATGGGGGTTTTGCCGGCGCGCAGATCATTCACGAACCTGGCAGCCGCCGTCATCGGACCCATCGTATGCGACGACGATGGACCCACCCCTATCTTGAAGATGTCGAACACGGACAGAAACATGGCGGCGCGGGCTCCAGGAAAAGTGCCAGGGCATTTTGGAAACGATCAGGTTTCAGGACATTTTTGTGCAATACCCGGAAACCGTCTTGTCAGCCAGCGGCAAATGACGACGATGCGCCGACTTGCGGAGAGATCACCAGCCGGATTTTTCTGTTTGAACCTGATTCACAGTGTCACCTTAACCCACATTGGGTTAGTGGCTGTAGTCGGAGCCCTCATCGTCGAGTATCGCCTTGAGCTCGTTCAGGTGGCAATTTGCCTGACCGGGATAGTCCTCGATCTCGGCGGCGGTTTTCTCGGCCACTTCGTCAGACAGCACCTTCAACTTGCGGCCCGTCCACAAGGCCTTGATGTAGGTCTCGGCAGCGCGTTCAAAATAGTACATGCGATTGAAAGCATCAGCGACCGTATCGCCGGTCACCATGATGCCGTGATTGCCCATGATCAGAACCTGCTTCGACGGGTCCGACAGATGCGAACAGGCGCGTTCGGCCTCTTCCTCGAATGCCAGCCCGCCATAATGGTCGTCGATCGCGTAACGATTGAAGAACATCGCGCAGTTCTGGTCGATCGGCAGCAGGCGCGGATCTTCCAGCGTTGCCAGAACGGTGGCGTGGATGGAATGCACGTGCAGCGCCACCCGGGCATGCGGGCACAGCCGGTGAATGGCACCATGCAGCCCCCATGCAGTGGGGTCGGGTGCGTCAGGCCGTGACATGGTTTCGGGGTCGTTGGCATCCAGCAGCAGCAGATCGGACGCCTTGATGCGGGCGAAATGCATCTGGTTGGGATTCATCAGAAACTGTGTGGCGTCCTCGTTCACAGCTACGGAAAAATGGTTGGCAACACCTTCATGCATGTTCAGCCGGGCAGTCCAGCGGAAAGCGGCAGCCAGGTCAACACGGGTATCATGGTGTTCAAGGCGGTTGGGACGCAAAGGCGTGGCGGTAGCAGTCAATGGCGTGTCTCCTCAAGAATGTCATGCGGCGCAGGATGTTGGATTTTTCATCAACCCGCAATCAAAAATACAAGATCAGAATACCGCACCCGGCGATGTTCAGGAAGTCCGCTGTTCGAGGGTCTGGTGTGCAAATTCTGCAGCACCTTCACCCGCCGCCCGGCCGGTGGCAAAGCAGGCCTGCAGCAGATAACCGCCGGTTGGCGCATCCCAGTCCAGCATTTCACCGCACACAAACACGCCGGGAAGTTGCTTCAGCATGAATTTTTCGTCGACCTGGTTTGCAGCAATTCCACCTGCGGTGGAGATTGCCCTGTCGATCGGCTGCAGTCCCGTCACCCGCACCTCGACGGCCTTGATACTGTCAGCCAGCGCCTCTTCAGTCGGAAAGGTTTGCCCCTGAACGCAGTCCCGCCACACGGATATGGCCTGTGGCGACAGCCCCGCCCCCTTGCGCAACCGGTTCGACAACGACTGTTTGCGCGGGACCTTTGCCAGCCTTGCGGCCAGTTGTGCAGTATCGAGATCAGGCCGCAGGTCAAGCTCAATAGTGCACCAGTCCGAGTTTGCCAGGTTCTCGCGCAATTGGCGGGACAAGGCATAAATCGCACCGCCTTCAAGCCCCGTCTGGCTGATCATGGCTTCGCCACGCACAGTGCGCCCGGCCAGTGTCGCGGCAATGCGCTTGAGGGGTGCGCCGGCATGACGCGCAATCGTCATCCGTGACCAGTTGCAGGTAACGCCCGCATTGGAGGCAACAAGCGGTGTAATCTCGATGCCCTTGTCAGCAAGTACCGCCACCCAGCTTCCGTCTGCACCAAGACGCGGCCAACTGGCTCCGCCAAGCGCCAGCACGCAAACGTCAAAACCGGGCACCGCGCCGTCGGAAAACTCCAGCCCCCCGTCACCGGCCCAGCCGGTCCAGAGTTTGCGTGTCCTGAGACCAACACCCAAGCCATCCAGTTCGCGCAGCCACGCGCGCAGCAAGGGCGATGACTTGAAGCTTTTGGGGAACACCCGGCCTGATGAGCCCACGAAGGTCTCTTCGCCATGGGCGTCCGCCCAGGCCCGCAAGGCATCCGGCGGAAACTGCCTGACCGCGCGTTCCAGCCCGTCAGTGGCATCGCCATAGCGTGACAGAAATGTCTCGACGGGTTCCGAGTGGGTCAGGTTCAAGCCACCCCTGCCCGCCAACAGGAACTTGCGGCCTGCTGACGGCATGCGTTCGAAGACCGTTACCTCAAGTCCTGCCCTTGCCATGACGTCGGCGGCCATCAGACCGGCGGGGCCGGCTCCTATCACCGCACCTGTCAGAGCGCGCCGGGAACTACTGGGCATAGCCGCGTTCAAAATATTCCTCTGCAAGCAGGCGGTGGATTTCGACATCATGGGCGCGATTGAGGCCGGTCGATCCCGGCATCACAGTGCGTTGCAACGAGAAGCCCAGCTTGCCGGCGATGCGTGCCGACCCAAGGTTTGGCGCCTTTACCTTGCACCAGACTTCAGTTGCTCCCAGACGCTCGATTGCCATGGCACACAAGACGTCGCCCATCATGGTGCCGGCACCGGTATCCCAGACCGTCGGATCCACGCCCCAGCCAACTTCCGAGGCACCGCCGCCCAGCAACCAGATAAACCCGTCGGCAATCAGCTCGCCGGTACCCGCATCAATCGCACACAGCCTGAAATGCCGCCGATCACTGGATTTCTGGCGGGCCAGATGGCGTTTGAGAATAACATCAACCTCGGCCACCGACTGCAGTTTCACCGCCAGCCATCGGTTGTATTCCGGCCGGGTCATATAGCGCGCCAGCGCCGGGGCATCGCCTGCCTGCCACTCGCGAAACGTGAGGCCGGGCATCGTCACTTGCGGCAGCAACAGTTCGGTTGACACGGGTATGATCCTCACATGGAATAACGCGGCGCGGTGGCCCTGATGGAATAAGCCTAACCACTTCTGACGGCGTGGTCGAGGCAACTTTGACCTTCATTGTCATGCCGCATACCCATTGTAGCAATTGTCTATCAACAGCCTTGCATTTGCGAACCAGTTCGAAGGCGCCAGAGCCTGTCCAACAACAAGGCTGATACACCATTCAACAACAAGTCTGAAGCTTTTGAAGCCTTTGATGACACACCAACCCACCCGGTAGACACGGCAACCATAGGCGATATCATCCAGCACCGTTTTGGCCGCCGCGACGTACTCAAAGGCAGCCTGGCGGTCATCACGATTTCACTGCTGACGGGAAGCGCTGCTTCGCCATCTGCCGCTGCATCGGACAATACAGTGTCGGCTTTTGATTTCACGGAGTGGCGGTGCATAAAACCGGCGGCGGGCGCATTGGCGGCTGACGGTTCGTGCAGCTTTAGCAGCGCGCAAACTTTACGTTGCCACAGGCCAACATGGCTGCAACTGGATGTGATCAGTTGGAGGCGGGTGCCGCGTTTTGCTGGGATGCAAAGGCACGCTCGATAGCGACTTTCAACTGCACCAGGCCTCTGCCGCGGCTGTCACCGGGAGGCAACATCAGGTATGCCGCGTTCACGTCTGTCATGGCTTCGGGCAATTTGTTCATCCGGTAATAGGTCGTCGCCCGGTTTACAAATGCATTGTAGTGATTTGAATCGAGCTTGATGGCCTCGCCAAAGAACTTCAGCGCGATGTCGTAGTTGGCGAGCATGAAATGATTTTTGCCCATCAGGTTCAATGGAATCGAATTTTGCGGATCCAGTTTGATCGCTTCCGCCAGGTCCAGCATTGCACGGTCGAAATCTCGCTTGTTGAACAGCGCCCGGGCGCGCGCAATCCACAAATCCGGATCATCCTTTGAATTGTCCAGTGCCGTGGTCAGATCCGTGATCGCATTGTCAAGCTGGCCCAACTGGCCATACGTGACACCGCGTGCGGCATGCGCATCGACCAGTTGCTTGCCGCTCAAGCCCAAATCGATTGCCCGTGAACACGAGCCAATGCGCTCGAGCGCAGGAGTCTTTCCCATGCAGGCTTCAAAATCACCTGCTGCCTGTACCGGCGATGCAGACATCAAAACCGAACTGATCAATCCTGCAAACAGGCTGGATTTCAACGACACTTTTCTAACCAACACGTTAATCCTCTACGCCATCGTGGATGCCACCAGCGACTGAAACCTGCCAGCGAACGATACAGCAATGCACCTGCCCCTTCTCATGCGGCTTGTTTGCGGAGAAACTTGGGCAAGTGATCACGATTGCAATGCTACACGTTCACGCAGCAAGAAAAAAGGCCGGACTCCTATTGTCCAGCCTTGTTTCCAATCATATCCGGTCAGTAGCGTGTGGCAGCGTTGCCATGCCGACGCCGCATTACTTCAGGGCCAACGCCTTGCGAGCCGCATAGTCCGCCTTGATCTGACGCATTTGTCCTGTACCGAGCAGGTGAGCCGCCTCGGTCTCAAGCCGATGGATCGCGCGGGCTTCGCTGACAAGGCAAATGCGAGTCATCAGACGGGACCAGACCCCCTGCCCGTTGCCGCCGGCACCAGCCGCCGTGTGAAATTCGTTAAACTGAGCTGTAACAGCCATAACCTTCTCCGTTTTTTCAAACACTGACATCCGCAACCGGGTGTCTTGATGTCATTCATGTAACGGGAGATCGTGACTGATTTGTTGCGTTGCAATGTAAAATGCTGCAAAGCAGCAATGTCATAAGTGCATGTCTTGCGGCAGATTGGCTCAGATCTATGGTTGCAGGACGATGACGGTCGGTTTCGCAGGCAGATCATCAATAGACAACGTAATCGACGTCTCCTGATCGCGACGAATTGCGAAGCCGCTGCTCAGATGTGCCACAAATTGCCCCAGCGAATAGTCACCAAATGCATGCATGGGAAGAATCACCCGCGCCCTGAGTGTCTTTATGACCTCCGCCATCTTGTCGATGGGCAGTGTCATGCTGCCATCAACCGGCACCATCACCACATCGAGCCGGCCAATCCAGCCTACATGCCCGGCCCCCAATTCATGATGCAGATGGCCGAGGTGACCGATGCACAATCCGGATATTTCAAAGATGAATATCGAATTGCCGTCTTTTTCCGGCAAACCCCATCCGCGAATATCCGTCGTGACATTGCGGATCAGCACATCGCCGACTTCCAGATTGTGAATGCTGCGTCCGCCTTCGGGGTTCCAGCCGCGCAGCACATGTTCGATAGCCGGATCAGGCGAGTTGGTGAAATGAGTTTCGTGAGCCTTGTTCATGGTGACTACCCGCGGAATACCCCGTCTGCCGGTCCAGCCCGCATAGTCCGTAGCGATGGTTACACCGCCGGGACTTTCAATCCAGAATGTGGAATGGCCGATATAACTGATGCGCACCGTGCCGGAAGCCGGTTCACCCTTGACCCGGGTCAGGTTGACATAACGCGCTCTGGGCAGGCTACGGGCAATGGCCAGGCAGTTGCCGGGAGTACGGGCCACACTATCGGATTGGGCAAGATCAAACCCGGGTGCTGCATGTGTTGCCGGTGCACCCAGCAACACCACAACCATACCCGCCACGGCGCACAACAGTCGTACGTGTCTCACAGTGTAGAACCTCCAGTTGCAGCCGCAGGTTCCAGCAAGTGTTGCCGGATTATACCAAAGGAACCGACTATTGACTCATTTGATGGAGTCAAATTCGTTCACTCTGGCAGGCGCGGTGCGCAGCGCGATGCGGTGCATCTCGCAAGCGCCGCAACGCACCTGATGGACGGATTTGGCCCACCGAAGGCCGGTTTTTTGCGCCCGCTGGACGTCGTTATGCTCCGCTTGTGGTCACCCAGACCACGGCGCGGAGCATGCCTAGCCAGCAAACGCGAAAAATCGGTCAAATGGGTCAATAGTCGGTTCCTTTGGTATTACGGCTTTGCTATCTCGATCTTCGCCTGTTCACGAAGTTCCTTTACAATGGCCTGCAGTTTGTCAGCTTGCAAGCCGACGCGAATACGCTCAGCGACATCTTTCAGTTCAGGGAATGCCTGTTCGCGCTCGTCGACCTTCTTGATGACATGGTAGCCAAACTGGGTCTGAACGGGTTGCTTGGTATAAGCTCCCTTCTCAAGCCCGAATACAGCAGTTTCAAAAGCCGGCACCATGCGCCCCGTACCGAAGAATCCAAGATCACCGCCGCGCGGTCCCGATGGCCCGGTAGACTTGGTTTTTGCCAGTTCGGCAAAGTCGCCGCCCTTGTCGAGTTCGGCAATAACAGCTTCAGCTTCCGCCTTGGTCTTCACCAGGATGTGGCTCGCCTGAACTTCCTTCTTGCCGGTCACTTGCGACTTAGCCTCGTCATAACGCGCCTTCACGTCAGCGTCGGTTACCAGTTCACCGGACCGCTTGCGCACAAATGCCTCGCGCAGCGCCTGCACTTCCAGCCAGGCAAGCTGACGCTTGTACTCGTCTGTTTCGGCAACACCCTCCTTGCGTGCAGCATCGGCCAGAAGATAGGACTCAAGCAGCATATTGACGAGGAACGTCTGCTGCTGATCCGGTGCAATCTGGTTCAGAGCATCGCCGAGCGTCTTTCTGGCAAAATCCACATCCTTGCTGGTGATCACATGGCCATCGACAGTTGCAAGGGTTTTGGCATCCTGCGCGTAAACCGGAGAGGCACTGACAATCGCCAACACTGCGGCACCTGCAAGGCCAGCGCGCAAGACTAGGGATAAAGACATCAAACATTCCTTTTTTAGTTTCGTGTAACCTGAATTTGGCGCGGACCATGCCCCGGCTTCAGCCACATTACAATTAAAGAATATGTCATGTGCATGGTGATGGTGCGGCCGCGTG
>JBDNEZ010000297.1:0-14809 GCA_041690095.1 Anderseniella sp. | reverse complement strand
GTGTTAACGATGCCTGCGTAAAGCCTGTATAAGCTGCAGTTTTTCGGCACTGGTTAACTTGCTTGCATGGTTAACCTATGATAAACGCACAAGGACTATTCTTTAGGGATGAGACTCGTCTTTGTTCTACGGACCTTGCAGGGAAAGGCCCGCCTGTTTGACTAGCTACGACAGACATATGCGGATGCGTGCTCAGCACGACACCCAGTGGGAAGATGCTGATCAATCCATAGGTTTGTCGGACATCCTGTCATATGCCTGTGCCGGCTTTGCATTTGTCGGCGCCGTAGCGGTTGCCAGCCACTACATGTCCAAGGCCACCGCCTCCAACAGCCTCGTTGACATCAACAGCCAGTACAACATTGCTTCGGGCACGTCTTCAGCAGCGTCGCACTGGCGCGACGTTGTCTCTCCTGCCACGACAATCGCCAGCAAGGGATCGTTGCTCGACGAGTCGGTCGGCGAGGATTTTCGCGTAGTTCCAACCGACAATCGCATCATCGTGGCAAGTTTTGGCAAGTCTGACTTTGTCGGTGACGAGCTTGAACTGACGGTACCGGGCACCCGCGAACAGTCCGCTACCCAGGCGTTGCTGCCGCCACAGGCACGTATTCAACTGGTTTCAATCCCGCCTTCGCCTTCAATCTCGCAGCTTGAATCAGGTTTTCGCCTCGGGCGCACCGAGAAACGCAAGGTTCTCGAACAGCGTGAAGCGCGCCTTGCCGAGAAAAACTGCCTGGCACGTGCGATTTACTTCGAGGCTCGTTCCGAGCCGGAAGCCGGTCAGATTGCCGTGGCCAGTGTCATTCTCAACAGGGTCAGGTCCAAGCGTTATCCCGACTCGATTTGCGGTGTGGTGTATGATGGCGCGCAGCGGTTGAACTCGTGTCAGTTCTCGTTTGCCTGTGACGGCAAGCAGGATACGCCCAGGTCGGCGAAACAGTGGACCAAGGCCAAGAAACTGGCGAGCCGCGCGCTGGCAGGCGACGCCTATGTGCGTGTGGTTTCAACGGCAACCCATTATCATGCCGATTATGTCAACCCGCGCTGGTCGGGTTCCATGAAGCGGCTCATCAAGATCGGCCGGCATATTTTTTATGACGGCGTCTAGCAACTCTTCACTCATCTGTTGAAAATCATCCGATACCTCGCATCATTCTGCGGGGTTTTTTTATATTTGGGGCTGGACGCGGAGGCATATGATCCCGCACATTTGCCAAGTGTATTGGCTGAAATGGCTGCATATTGATTTTACAGGAAAAAGCGCTTCAGGAGGCAAAAGATGGCGACATGGACATGGCTGAACGGGAACTGGCACGACACCCCGCCCATGGTGGCCAGCCCGATGACCCATGCGATGTGGCTGGGCTCATGTGTGTTTGACGGTGCGCGGGCGTTTGAGGGTACGGCGCCGGACCTCGGACAGCATTGCGACCGCGTTGTTGCATCTGCCAAAACCTTTGGCCTGAAACCGATGCACGATGCGCGCGAGATCGAGGCGCTGGCCCGCGAGGGCATTGCAAAGTTCGCCGATGATGCCGAGCTTTATATCCGCCCGATGTACTGGGCTGAAGCCGGCTTCGTGGACGTGGATCCCGAAACCACGCGGTTTGCCCTGTCGGTCTATGATGCGCCCATGCCGCCGGCACACGGGTTTTCCGTGACCTGTTCGCCGTTTCGTCGGCCATCGCTTGAATATGCCCCGACGGATGCAAAGGCCGCCTGCCATTACCCCAATTCAGCCCGCGCCATGCGCGAAGCCCGTTCGCGCGGCTTTGACAATGCGGTGATGCTCGACCCGTTGTCGAATGTGTCTGAACTCGCCACGGCCAATATCTGGTATGCGAAAGACGGTGCAGTCTTCACGCCGGTTCCCAACGGCACGTTCCTGAACGGCATTACCCGGCAGCGCATGATCAAGCTGCTGCGTGAAGACGGCATAAAGGTGCATGAAGCCACGCTGAAGTGGCATGATTTTCAAAACGCCGACGAGGTGTTTTCAACCGGCAACTGGGCGAAGGTCGCACCGATCATCAAGGTCGAGGAGCGTGATCTGCAACCCGGCCCGATGTACGCAAAGGCGCGTGAACTGTATTGGGCCTATGCACACTCGGCTGGGAAAATACTCTAAATCCGCAATTGCGCAAATTTTTTCATGAAGGTAGCACCGGCCTGTTCGGCGGTTTGCGGCGTCAGTTTTTGCAGGCTTGAGATTGTAGCTGCGTCCAGTCCGCGTGGCCGGCTGAAAAATTTTGCAGCCTCGCCATCTTCAAAGCCTGCCAGCACGGTTGCCTCAAAAAATGCCGATGCCTTGTCTGCCCGCTTGATCCTGGTCTCGACCTTGTCCGGCAAATGCGCCGGCAGCCCGAAGCGGAGATGCACCGCCTCCATCAGCCTGGCTTCAAAGGCTCTATAGTCCAGTCCCAGCGCTGCTTTGAACGGCGAAATCATGTCACCGATCACATATTCCGACGCATCATGCAGCAGGGCCGCCAGCCGCCAGCGCGGGTCCGTGTCGGGATAGAACTTGCCCATCAGTTGCTCAACCAGAACACAGTGCTGGGCGACCGAAAATGCGTGCGCGCCACGGGTCTGGCCATTCCAGCGGGCCACCCGTGCCAAACCATGGGCGATGTCTTCAATCTCGACATCGAGCGGAGACGGTTCCAGCAGGTCCAGCCTGCGTCCAGACAACATGCGCTGCCAGGCACGTGGTGCCTCTGGCTGTCTTGGTCCGGTTGCCATGGCTCAGCGCGCCAGCTTCTTGCAGGGTTCGTGCCGGTGGCACTGGACCAGGTGATTGTTGATCATGCCGACCGCCTGCATAAACGCATAGACAATGGTCGGGCCGACAAACCGGAAGCCGCGCTTTTTTAGGTCTTTTGAGACTTTTTCAGCCAATGGCGTGGCCGCAGGCACATCTTCCAACCGGATGAACCGATTGACCAGTGGTTTGCCGTCCATGAAGTCCCACAAATAATTGTCGAAGCCCTGTGCCGCCTCGATTTGCAGATAGGCCTGCGCGTTGGTGACACTGGACTCGATCTTCAGCCGGTTGCGCACAATGCCGGCGTCCTGCATCAGCTCGGCCCGTTTCGCCTCATCGTAGCGCGCCATGATGGCCGGATCAAAATCATCGAAGGCTGCGCGGAAATTATCACGTTTGCGCAGGATGGAAATCCAGGAAAGGCCGGCCTGGAACCCGTCCAGCAGCAGTTTTTCGAACAGAGCCCGGCTGTCATATTCCGGCACGCCCCATTCCTCGTCGTGATAGGCCACATAGTCAGGTGCAATACCCGACCAGCCG
Source organism: Anderseniella sp. (assembly GCA_041690095.1). GTDB lineage: Bacteria > Pseudomonadota > Alphaproteobacteria > Rhizobiales > Aestuariivirgaceae > Anderseniella. Next base: position 11,502 of record JBDNEZ010000297.1, on the reverse strand, counting down.
CACCGGTCAACGCCGTCTTCATGGGTTATCAGTGAATGTTCCCAGCCCATCAGTCATCATCTCCTGCACCATCGGCAGCGTCCGGCCAGCCTGCCCAGGCTGGTTTGTGCATGTTGATCGGCTGCCCGTCAACTGACAGTATCTTGCTGGCTTTTGCAGCCTTTGCAGCCCGGTCAAGCCTGATCAGCGCAAGCCCGATTGAGCCTTGGGATCCTAAAAGCGTGCCAACCTGCCTGTCATCAACGCTCACTTTGGCACCGGGGGCCGGCAAATCTGCAATCGCATCGACCGGCACCAGGCGAGACCGCGCCGTGCCGCGATGCTGCATGCGCGATACGACTTCCTGGCCCACATAGCAGCCCTTGGAAAAATCCACTGACGAGAACTGGTCATAGCACGCCTCGTGCGGAAACAATTCGCCGGAACCGATCTCGGAAGCGTCCCCGATACCCAGCTTGTAGCGATGCGCCCGATAGCTTTCAGCCGGTTGGCTGGAGATCGATTCAATCACCGCTTGTGGTGCAATCACCCGCGATCCCAGTTCCACATTGCGCGGGTCTGCAAACACATGAGCATCGCTCAAAGGTGGCAGATCGGTGTCACCCCACACGGCAGCCACAGCCAGATCAGCAGCCACACTGATTTCCAGCGCCCGGCGCAGCCGGTACATGGTGAGTTTCCGGGCAAATTCGGCGGCGTTGTCTGCGGCACAGTCAAGCAACACCCCGCCTGCAACTGCCACAATGAAAAAGTCGTACAGGATTTTACCCTGCGGCGTCAGCAGTGCACCGTGGGCGGCCTGTCCGGGTTTGAGGCCGGCAACATTGGCTGTCACCAGGTCCTGCAGAAACGCCAGGGTTTCCGCGCCCTTGATCTCGATAACAGCACGATCGGGCAGGCTTGCAATGAAAACTGTCATGGAATGTTATTCTCTGTCTTGCTTGAGTGAGCAGATTTACGTAAGCCATTGGCCATGATCAAGCAGCGTCCAGGCCAAGTGTGTGGATGCCGGGTTACCATAACAGGAGACACTTCCATGTCGGGTACTTTTCGCGCAGTTCAGATCAACAAGATTGATGATAAACAAACCGCCGCGCTGACTGAATTGAGCGATGCCGATCTTATGGACGGCGATGTAACTGTAGATATCAGCCATTCCACGCTGAACTACAAGGACGGTCTGGCCCTGACGGCGAAAGCGCCGATTATTCGCAAGTTCCCGCTGACACCCGGTATTGACTTTGCCGGTACGGTTTCTGCATCTGACAATCCCGACTACAAGCCTGGTGATGCGGTTATTCTGAACGGCTGGGGCGTCGGCGAAAGCCATTCCGGCGGTTTTGCCGAACGCGCCCGGGTCAAGGGAGACTGGCTGGTGAAAATGCCCGCCGGCATGACGGCAGCCCATGCAATGGCCATTGGCACGGCTGGCTATACGTCAATGTTGTGCATCATGGCGCTTGAAGATGCCGGCATCACCCCCGACAGTGGTGAAATTCTTGTTACAGGCGCTGCCGGCGGTGTCGGATCGGTAGCCATCGCAATCCTGTCAAAGCTTGGCTATTCGGTCACCGCCTCCACCGGGCGCACATCCGAGGAGGCCTTCCTGAAGGGGCTCGGGGCGTCCAGTATTATTGATCGCGAAGAATTCAATACGCCCCCAAAAGCCCTGGCCAAATCGCGTTGGGCAGGGTGTGTTGATGCGGTTGGCTCAACGACGCTGGCCAATGTGTTGTCACAGATGAACTATGGCGGTGCAGTTGCTGCCTGCGGCCTGGCACAGGGCATGGACCTGCCGGCTTCCGTCGCGCCGTTTATTCTGCGTGGCGTCAGATTGCAGGGTGTTGATTCGGTGATGTGCCCGAAGCCCAGGCGCGAGCAGGCCTGGGCACGGCTGGCGAAAGATCTCGATATGGCCAAGCTGGACAGTCTCACCTCGCATATCAAGCTGGATGATGTAATTGCTGCCGGTGCCGACATCATGTCCGGCAAGGTACGCGGCCGCATTGTCGTGGATATCGCCTAAAGCCATTCCAGAAAAGTGGGTACCGGTTTTCCGTCCGGAATTGCGACCGGCAAAGAGCCATTCCAGGAAAACCCCCGGTAGTTATTGCAATGTGCGAACGACGGTGAATTCACCGTTGCGAATGCGTTGCGGCAGGCGTTCGGCCATCATTGCAACCGGTTCTTCGCCATAGCTGGCAATCATGTCTGACAATGCAGCAAAAATGGCAGCCGTTGCTACACAATCAGGGTCAAGCCCGTCATAGACAGCTTCTTCCCAGGCATCGAGGATATAGCGCAAGGCGGCCTGACGGCTGCGTTGTGCTTCTTCTCCGTTATCTTCTTCCGGCAACCGGAATTCCGGCGATTGTTTCACCCTGGTTTCCTGCTTGTTTTTATAACCCCACCAGGCAACGGCTCATCCGATCAATGTCGGACGGTGTTGCTCATGGGTTCACCCTAGCATGTGAGATGCCTGACACACGTCCATAGTTGCCAAAAGGTTAACGCGCCGGAATCGGCGAGAAATCGCACAAAATGCATGCCTTTTTGCGGGATTTGGACGCTGCTGTCAGTGATTATTTCTGAATGACGGTGCCTGGCTCGAAGGCTTCGACGACAAAGGCAAATGTCACATCGTAGGGAATGTCATCATAGCTGCCCGAGGCGTTCTTTTTCTGCACGGTTATGCTGCCGACATCGCGTCCCCTGGCAATCTCACCGTTATCCAGCGCGGATGCCTGCCCGGCCTTCCATTTGAGTGTTATGTCGCCGTGCATCAGCTCCCGGCTTTTCCTCAGCATTGTCATGGCTATAGCGTTTGCCTTGCCGTCGATGCGATAGACTATCACCCTGGCCATGGGACTGATCCCTTCCGGCATCTTGCCACGATACAGGAAAGGTGCAGCGGCACTGTCGTAGCCGATATACGGGTTGCGGCCATAGTTTCGGAAACCGGGATTGTTCGGAACGAGTATCTTGCCGTCCGGAAACCGGGCGGTGAAATCCGCCCAGCTCTCAAGCCGGGCAGGCAGGAAGGTCAGGCTGCTGCCAACCTGCGATCCGGCAATGGCCTGGCCGGTGAACTGTTGCCACCAGCTTTCGCTTTGCCGGTCATACATGATGAGATCTGAATTGCGCAGCAGGCCGGTTGTGCCGAAATCCATCATTTCTCCGTCGACCATGCGATCAAAAACGATGGCCGCGTTGCACAACGGACAATAGGTGACGGCAACCGGTTTGCCACCCACCGTGTCGTTTACAATCTCGTGCCAGATCAGGATGCGCAGCGGGTAAGCGCGTGCATCGCCATTGATTTCCACGGAGACAACCGGGTCCTTGTCGGTCAGGGTCTGGTCCGAGCGTGCCGGTTGGAACTGCGGGTTGTCGATGGATGGAATGCCGTCTCGAGGCGGGCCGCCGGAGATCACTTCCGACGGTGGCACCGTAAGTCTGGAAAAATCGGTCTTCGACCAGCCCATGCGGACAAACCGGTCGGTCTCTTCGCTTGCCACGGCCGAAGCTGCGAAGGCTGTAAAAAACAATGCCGCGATAATGCCGGTGTGCCATTTCATGGCTTTGCAAGGTGACGTATCAGCCGGTCACAAGCCAATCAGGTTTATGTGAGAGTTTTCAGCGTGCTGCGGATCAGGTCCGCGGTGCCATGCGTCATGTTCAGGTTATCCAGATCGCAGACCCCGGCCCACATGACATCGGATACATCTGTCGCAGCGACTGCCTCGCCATGCTGCCAATGGCACAAAAATACTGAAACCACATAATGAAATATCACCGTGCCATCCGCATCGCGATGGATAATGTCCTGACACCCGACCAGCCTGTCCAGGCGCGCCGAGACGCCGGTTTCTTCCGCCAGTTCCCGCAAAGCGGCATCGCGGGCCGGTTCGCCAGGTTCAATATGCCCGCCCGGCAGGCTCCACAGCCCGTATCCTGCCTGTTTGGCACGCTTGGCCAGCAGTACCTTGCCGTCACGCAACGTCATGGTACTGACGCCCGGGACCGGTTTTAATCGCGCAATTGTCATAACTCGATCAGGATGGTTTCTGGTTGCTACAACCTGAAACCATAAACCTGATCGTTTGCATATTGCTATGGTGCTTTGAATCCCGATGTGGTCGTGGCAGATTATACCAAAGGAACTGACTATTGGCCCATTTGACCGATTTTTCGCGTTTGCTGGCTAGGCCTGCTTCACGCCGTGGTCTGGTTGACCACAAGTGGAGCATAACGACGTCCGGCAGGCGCGAAAAACCGGCGAGTAGAGCGACATGGGTTCGTAGAACCCATAAAGTTGCTCTACCACTTTATATGCGATCAGGTTTATGCCTTTTGGTTGAAACAACCAAAAGTCATCCTGATCTTGTGGGCCCAATCCGCCCATCTGGTGCGTTCCGGCGCTTGCCCGATGCACCGCATCGCGCTGCGCACCGCGCCTGCCAGAGTGAACGGATTGGGCACCATCAAATGAGTCAATAGTCAGCTCCTTTGGTATTACCGCAATGTGCAATCTATACAGCTTTCGCAAATCGCCTGAAGAGGTCAAGGCGTTGTTCAACTATCCCGAACAACCCAACTTCCCGCCGCGCGACGTGGTCGCACCTGGTCAACCCATTGCCATTGTGAAGGGAGAAAAGACCAACCGCCACTTTGCCCTGGTGCGCTGGGGGTTCGTGCCGTCGTGGACGAAGGAAATCAAGCCCGGCAAACCCTTGACCAATGCCCGCTCGGAGACGGTGTATGAAAAACCGTCTTTCCGTCACGCCATCCGCCGCCGCCGCTGCCTCATTCCGGCTGACGGCTTTTACGAATGGACAGGTGATGTACCCGGTCGCAAGCAGCCGTTTCATATCACCGGGTCAGATGGTGGTCTGTTTGCCTTTGGCGGCATATGGGAGCACTGGACGTCTCCGGATGGCTCGGAACTGGAGAGCGCCGCCATCCTGACCACCGAGCCCAATGCCATGATGTCAAAGATACACACCCGCATGCCGGTCATCATAAAACCGCAGGATTTTACCCGCTGGCTGGATCACTCCCGGCCGGACGGCAGACAGGTGGCCGATTTGATGAAGCCGGTCGAGGACAGCTTCTTCACTGCAGCAGCGACCCGGTTGCCGGGCCGCAAACGACAGGCTCCGGATCCGGAACCGGAGCCTGAAAAGCTGCCTGACGATCAGATGAATTTATTCTGACGGTGATGGTATAAGCTTGCGGGCCATGCACAGTCGCGGTTCAACCTCGTAACCGAGGGTCTCGTAAAACAACCGCACGGCTTCATTTTCCGGCCGCACCAGCAAATTGAGTTTCCACACACCACGCTGCGTGAGCCAGGTCTCGGCCGCGCGCATGGCCGCCGCGCCCAGGCCCTTGCGCTGAAACTCCGGGTGGGTGGCAACATAATAGACGATGCCGCGATGACCATCATGGCCGACCATCACCGACCCGATAACGGTTTCATTGTCGACCATGACCAGCAGGTCTGATGCCGGGCCGGACCGGGCAAATGCGATGTCCTTGTCGGGATTGTTCCATGGCCGGGTCAGGACGCATTTTTCCCACAGCGCAATGACACTGGCAATCTCGGTGTCCTGCACGGGTCTGAATTCGACGCTTGCCACCTACAGCACCTTGCCCGGGTTGAGGATGCCATTGGGGTCCAGCAATTGCTTGATGCCGCGCATCATGTTGATTTCCACCGGTTGTTTGGTGGCGGCCAGTTCATCCCGCTTCAAGCTGCCGATACCGTGTTCAGCGCTGATCGAGCCGCCATAATCACGCACCAGCGCGTGTACGCGGGTGTTCACCGCTTCCCAGTTCGCCAGAAAAGCCTGTTTGTCAGCGTCTGCGGGCTGGGAGATGTTGAAGTGAATATTGCCATCGCCAAGGTGCCCGAACGGCACTGGCCGGCAGCCGGGCAGCATGTCCTCGACCAGCGCAATGGCGTCGTTCAGAAACGCCGGCACTTTCGATACCGGAACCGAAATATCATGCTTGATTGAGCCGCCTTCGAGCCGCTGCACTTCCGACATGGCCTCGCGAATGCGCCACAGGTCCTGCGCAGCCTGGGTGCTAGCGGCGAGCGTTGCATCACTGACCAGGCCTTCCTCGAAGGCCACTTCCAGAATGCTGGTTGCCTTGTTGTTCATGTCACCTTCTGCATCAAAGCCGGCAAGCTCGAACAGTACATACCAGTCAGAGGGCGTTTCCAGCGGATCACGGCAACCGGCATGCTTGATGGACATTTCGACCCCGGTGCGGGGCATGATTTCAAATGCCACAACCGCAGTGCCGCTCATCCGGCGCACCAGTGACAACAGTTCGAGCGCCTCACCCGGTGAGGGGACAGATGCAAAAATGGTGGCCAGGTCCAGTGGCGCCGGCAGCAGTTTCATGGCCGCTGCCGTAATGATGCCAAGCGTACCTTCACAGCCGATGAAAAGCTGTTTCAGGTCATAGCCGGTATTATCCTTGCGCAGCGACTTCAGCCCGTTCCACACCTCGCCTGATGCCAGCACGACCTCGAGGCCCAGGCACAGGTCGCGGGCGTTGCCATAGGCCAGCACATTAATGCCCCCGGCATTGGTTGCCAGATTACCGCCGATCTGGCAGCTGCCCTGCGAGGCGATCCACAACGGCAACATCAATCCCTGGGCGCTGGCGGCTTCGCGCGCATTGTGCAGCGTCACGCCGGCTTCAAGCGTCATGCAGTTGTCGGCATCATCGAGATGCCGGATACGGTTCATCCGGCTCAGCGACACGATGATTTCGCCGGCCGGCATCTGTCCGCCGACAAGCCCGGTATTGCCGCCCTGCGGCACAATTGCAGTGTGGGTTTCATTGGCAAGTTTCAGTATTGCGCTGACTTGCCCGGTGCTGTCGGGTTTCAGCACCAGCGGTGACGAGCCGGAGAACTTGCCGCGCGGTTCCAGCAAATACGGTGCAATATCAGCCTCGCTCGTCAGCGCGTGTTTCGGGCCAACGAGAGCGGAGAATTTTTCGATAAGATCAGGTGTCAACATGGCGGGACGATAGATCGCAGAACCTGCGCAGTCCAGAGCAGGAAAGGCCTAAAATGCAACATCTGTCGGAGGCAAATCGGCTTGCTCGGCCAGAGTAGTTTTGAGACCGATCAATTTGTGGGGTTCAGGCTGTAACGAACGAACATCAGCATGGCCTAGTCCCGGGGCGCGGCAGCTCGGGCCAGGCGGTCATTTATGGCCACGCCCAGACCTTCGTTGGGGATCGGGGCAACGGCTATGCTGTCAACGCCCAGCATATCGAGTGTGTGCAGCATGGCGAACAGGTTTGCTGCAGCTTCCTGCAGGTTTTTTGACGGCGACAGGTTGCGCACGATATCGGCTTCCGGTTCGCGTTTGCCGAACGCCAGGTAGGCCTCACCGGGCCGGGCGTCTTTTGCGTTCAGTCGAACCGCCGCATTCGGCGCGTAGTGACTGGCCAGTTGGCCGGGTGAAATCGGGTCGTTGGTTGATCCGGTCTGGATTTTGACGGGTTTGCCCAATGCCTCTTCGATCTGCTCGCGCGACAACCCGCCGGGACGCATGATCACCGGCGTGTCGCCCAGGCAACTGACGATTGTCGACTCCAGGCCCACTTCGCAGTCTCCGCCATCCAGAACACCCCAGATGCGATTGCCCAGCCCGGCTACAACGTGCTGCGCCCGGGTCGGGCTGATCTGACCGGATATATTGGCGCTGGGTGCGGCAACGGGGCAGCCTGCAAGGCGCAGAAATTCGCGCGCGCTTTCGCGTCCCGGTACCCGGATCGCCAGTGAGGTGAGCCCGGCGCTGGCCAGTCCGCTTACCGGACAGTCATCAGCTCTTTTGACAATGATGGTCAACGGGCCGGGCCAGAAGGTTTCAGCCAGTTTCATGGCGTCAGCGTTGAATTTTCCCAGCGTCACGGCTTGCTCGACAGTCGGCAGATGCACAATCAGCGGATTGAAAGACGGTCTGCCCTTGGCTTCGAATATTCGCGCCACCACCTGACCGTCACAGGCATTGCCACCAAGGCCATAGACGGTCTCGGTGGCAAAGGCGACCAGTGCGCCGTCGCGCAATGCAGCAGCGGCTGCGGCAATGTCTGTTGTGACGTGGCTCATGTCGGATAGTATCAATGCTCAAAGAGTTGCGGATCAGGGTGCATGCCTTGCCGTGTTATTACCTGTCCCGTCAAGTTAAACCACATCGGAACCCGTCCATGTTTGTGCCGCACACCAATACCCTGCTCGACACCCTCAACGATGTTGCCGGTCTTTCAGCTCTGTTGGAGGCCGGTGTGTTTGGCGACCTGAGCGATGACGTGGTTGCTGCGGTTCTGGAGGAAGCCGGCAAGTTTGCAGCAACGGCAATCGCGCCGATGAACCATGATGGCGACCAGCATGGATGCACCCTCGATGCAGACACTCATGCGGTTGCGACGGCACCGGGATGGCAGGCCACATATCAACAATGGTGTGAAGCAGGATGGGCATCATTGCCCTGTGACGAGGCCCATGGCGGGCAGGGCTTGCCGACAATGGTGTCGCTGGCGGTCCAGGAATTGTGGAACACAGCCTCTAGTGCCTATGGTATCGGAACCCTGCTGACCCAGGGTGCGGTGGAGGCCATTGCGGCCCATGGCTCGCAACACCTGAAGCAGCTCTATCTGCCAAAAATGGTGGCGGGTGAATGGACCGGCACCATGAACCTGACCGAGGCGCAGTCAGGATCGGACCTGTCGGGCGTCAGGGCGCAGGCAAAACCCCTGGACGACGGCACCTATGCCATTACCGGCACAAAAATATACATCACCTATGGTGAGCATGATCTGACCGACAATATCATCCATCTGGTACTGGCGCGCGTGGCCGGTGCGCCTGCTGGCATACGCGGTATTTCCATGTTCCTGGTGCCGAAATTTCTCCCCGATGAGACAGGCAATCCGGCCACGCGCAATGATGTCAAATGTATCGGCCTGGAACACAAGCTGGGTATTCATGCATCACCCACCTGCACCATGCGGTTTGGCGATGACGGCGGCGCCATCGGCTGGCTTGTCGGTGAACAGGGGCGCGGGTTGAACTGCATGTTCACAATGATGAACAATGCCCGTCTGCACGTCGGCATGCAGGGTGTGGCGATTGCCGAACGCGCCTATCAGCAGGCGCTGGCCTACGCTCATGAGCGCCGTCAGGGCCGTAATAAAGGCGATGCTGAAGCGATGCCCATCATCGAACACCCGGATGTGCGCCGCATGTTGATGGACATGAAGGCCAGGACCCAGGCCGCCCGGTCGATCTGTTTTCTGACGGCCCGTGCCATTGATCTGTCGCGGTCTGCCGTGTCAGCGGAAGAACGGGACCGTAATGCCGATCTTGCAGCCCTGCTGACGCCGGTTGCCAAGGCATTCAGTACCGATGTCGGCGTTGAAGTGGCATCCGACGGCGTGCAGGTGCACGGTGGTATGGGCTATATTGAAGAGACCGGCGCCGCGCAGCATTTACGTGATGCCCGTATCACGCCGATTTACGAAGGCACCAATGGCATTCAGGCGCTTGATCTCGTGACGCGCAAAGTTTGTCTGCAGGGCGGGCAGACCATGGCACAGCTGATCGCCGATATGCGCGAAACTGCAGCCGCACTGGGTCGGGATGCGGACGCGCTGGGCGAGGCGATAACATCGCTTGAAGCGATCTCGCGCCTGGTTGCCACCTGGCTCGCAGACGGTGATCAGCGCGCAATAGCGGCTGCAACCCCGTTCCTGAGATTGTTTGGCCTGACACTGGGAGGTTTCGGGCTTGCCAGGGCAGCACTTGCAGCACGCGGCCGCAACGCGCCGCAAGCTGAAGCAAACGCTTCGTTGTTCGGCTATTTCTCGGCCATGCAGCTGCCGCAGGTAGCAGCCCTTGCCACAATGGTGCGCGACGGTTCGCAAGCCGTTCTGGCCGTCACGCCCGACCTGCTGGCAGTGCGCTGAGGCTATGGACCCTATTGAGCGCGACACGCTTTATCATCTCCAGCGTGTATGAAACCGGGCTGCGGACTTGATTGTGCCGACGGTTTTCCGCAACACTGAATTCAGTCCAGACTCTTTCCGGGAAGGCTTATGTTTCAATGAGTACGCTGCTTCTGCATCACGATGTCTTCACCGAGCACGAGCCACCCGAAGGCCATCCCGAACGCGCCGACCGGATGCGGGCTGTGGAGCGCATTCTGTCACACCCGCACTTTGAAGATCTGCGCCGCGAGGAAGCCCCCATGGGTCTGCGCGATCATGCCTTGCTGGTGCATCCGGAAGATTACGTCCATGCCATCGAGCAATCCAGCCCGACCGAGGGTGAGATTGCGCTGGATGCAGATACCTGGATGAATGCCTCGACACTGGAAGCCGCCTATCGTGCCGTCGGCGCCGGCACGCGTGCGGTTGACGCCGTGATGAACATGGAAGTCAACAATGCGTTTTGCGCAGTGCGCCCGCCCGGACATCATGCCGAAATGGCTCGCGCCATGGGCTTTTGCGTGTTCGGCTCCATTGGTATAGCCGCCCATTATGCCCGCGAGACCTATGACCTCGACCGGGTGGCGGTGGTGGACTTTGACGTTCATCATGGCAATGGCACACAGGACATGTTCTGGGCCAATGAAGACCTGTTTTTCGGCTCAACCCATCAGATGCCGCTGTTTCCCGGAACCGGGGCGGTTTCAGAGACCGGCGAAGGCAATATTTTCAATGCGCCGCTCAGTGCAGGTGATGGTGGTGAGGTGTTTCGCGAGGCCATGCTGTCGCGGATTTTTCCGGCACTTGATGCCTTCCAGCCCGACCTGATTCTGATTTCTGCCGGCTTTGATGCGCATGAACGCGATCCGCTCGGGTCATTGAAGCTGAAAGAGGAAGATTTTGCCTGGGTAACACTCAGGTTGATGGATCTGGCCGCAAAACATTGTGACGGACGTATCGTGTCCATGCTGGAAGGCGGTTATGATCTGGCCGGGTTGTCAAGCTCGGTAGGCGTGCATGTCAAGGCATTGATGCACGGTACCGATGAGGCGGCCCAACCGGTTGATGAGGATGAATACTGATGAGCGACAAGACACCTGCCATCGCAGACATGACATTCGAAGCCGCGCTGGCCGAACTGGAGGCCATTGTCGAAAAGCTGGAGGCAGGCAAGGTCTCCCTGGAAGACTCGATCGCAATTTATGAACGTGGCGAGAAACTCAAAACCCATTGCAACAAGCAGTTGAAGGCCGCAGAAGCTCGGATTGAGAAGATCACCCTGAAAAGCGACGGGTCCGCCGGCGGTACAGAACCACTGGATGTGGAGTAGGTTGAGAGCACGAGGGAACGGTCTGATAAACGGCTGGCCGCCACGTTCAAAAGCGCAAGGTCGCCGTTATTGTTTGCCAGAGCACCGATTGTTTCTGACTGACAATACAGCCTTTGTTGCACGCTTTCAGAGATGGTCGCAGCGTCACATGG
>JBDNEZ010000296.1:0-5057 GCA_041690095.1 Anderseniella sp. | reverse complement strand
GCGAAACGTCCGTTTTGACGCAAACTGGATTCAACCCGGGCAACAAGTCGCGAGATGCGATTTATGTGGGTTGCAAAGTGGTGCATCTCTGCCTGTTTGGGTAGGGTCATGTGATTGTGAAACCAGAGCGGCCAAATGGTGAAAAGTTGATAGAACCATGTCGCATAGGGTTGACCCAAAGCCCCGTTGATTGCAACAGTCACCGATCATAGAGGGAACGGGCATGGGTTCAGTAGATCTTGCGGGGCAGGTTGGTTCGGTTGCCCCGAATAAACAGTGTTGCAAGGTTGATGTCGTCATCATGGCGACCCCTGACATTGATGAATACGCGACAGAGACGCTTGCCGGCTGGCGATCATACTGCCTCGAGCACGGCTATTCACTGACGCACTATGATGAGCAGGTGATCCCGGAACTGCACATAAACTGGTCCAAAATCGAACTGGCAAAACGGCATCTTCGGCAATCAGATTGTGACTGGATGGTGGTTGCCGATGCCGACACCTGGGTTTGTGACCGGTCCAGGCGCCTGGAGGAATTCATCAATGATCAGCCCGGTACGGACCTCGTGTTCTCGAGCGATGTCAGCGTACGCGCTGGGGCATTGATGCCGCTGAATTGGCTTGGTGTCTGGGAGTGTCGCGCCTGGATTTGTCCCAATGCGGGGTTTTTCGCGGTCCGAAATTCGCCCGATGGTCAGATGTTTATGGACGAATGGATGGATCTGCCGTTCGGAGAGTTGGCATATCTGGCTGACAAGCCGCCACGCGATCAGTGGCTGTTGTGGAAAGGACTATTCCGCAAATGGAGAAGCAGGCTCAGGCTTGATACGCGAAACGTTCTGCGTGTCATTGATGATTTTCACTGGTGGCAGATCAAGACATTTGTCGGAGTGCCGTTGGTCGCTCATGACAAGCGGCTGACATTGCGCTTGAAGCGAAATCAATCGTAAATTTTTCAACACTGGAACTTTATGATTGGCACACGTTGGTCCAATCGCACGGCAATGAATCTGATGACGACATTTGAAACTGCCAAGGGCAAGGTGCTGTTCATTCATGTTCCGAAGACGGGCGGCAGTACGATAACGAGCGAATTGAAACATCATCATCCGATTGAAATGTCTGCGAATACACCCCGGCCAGGCTATCATTGCACGCCACAACATTTGCATGGCGCTCCATTGATCGAGATGTTTCAGTCTGAGGCGCTCGCCTATGTGTTTATGGTTGTCAGGCATCCGGTTGACCGGATCTGCAGCGAATACAACTGGAACCAGAGAAAACGATCCATTAAAGTGCCGTTCCCGCTCTGGCTGCGCATGAAGTTATATCAGGCCAGGAAGTCGCCCTATCACGATGACAATCACTTCCGGCCGCAGCATGAGTTTGTGTGCCTCAATACAGAAGTTTTCCGGTTGGAAGACGGCCTCGACAAAGTTTTCCGTCGGCTAAGCGAAGTGACCGGTGCGCGGTATTCACATAACCCGGAGGTTCGCAACGAGGCAGGTCGGTTTCCGCCATCCGTTTCAAAAGCTGATCGAAACCTCATAGAGAAGTTTTACGCCAACGATTTCAACCAGTTCGGATATGATGCGTAGCAATCCGGCAATGGGCAAACCTGGATTATTCTTGCAGGAGACACAATGAGAAAGCCAAAGCCGCATTTCTATCGGTTTCCGACTGCCGGGTTGTTTGCTGACTACCGCACCCTGCCACCGGTGGAACTGCATGTGTTCCGCGCAGCACGTGCCTTTCTGGCGTTTGCCGATATGGACGCAGCGCGGATGGCAGGATTGCTGGGGGCATGGCCAATGCTGCCTGTCAATTTGATACTTGAGGTTCTGCCATCCTGGAAAAAGTTTAACCAGGTTGCGGAAGAGGCCTTTGGCACGCCTGCATTGGAGCAGCTTCGCCAGTGTGCCCGGCTGGCAATGAATGACGGGCCGTCCCCTACCGGCTACTACCTGGCAGGTATCGCCGAACATCATGGCGGGGCAGAAATTGATAATTATATCCACGATCAGTTTCATGAAACGCTGATTGAATTTTGTCGTTATGCGGTCGACCGCCTGCACGGCGCCCAGCGGGAGTTGGACGACAAGATGGCATTTGAAGAGAATTGCCGGGAGTTCGATCTGCCGTGTATTCAGACGTTTTTGCGGATCGGAGCAATCCGCGGCGTGACTCAGGTCAGGGCTGGTGCCATGGTTCGGGCGAAACGCGCGCCATCGCTGTTTATCAAACCGGCCCGGGGAGCGCAGGGCAAAGGCACTGGGCGTTGGGACGAAACCGATGGCAGCTATGTCGATGCCGAGGGTAATACAGTGTCGGATTTCGACGGACTGCTGCAGCATCTGACAGCGCTGGCCGTGGCAAGCGGTACAGACCTGCTGGTGCAGGAAGCCGCGATCAATAGTGCCGGCATTCGAAGATTCGGTGGACGCGCACTTAGTACAGTAAGGCTAGTGACCTTTAGGACGTCAGATGGTGTCATCTGCCCGATTCAGGCCGGCATGCGAGTTGCGGGGAAGGCAGACGCGGTTGTTGATAACTATCATGCAGATGGGGTCTACTTTCACGTGGACTATCGCACCGGGGTGATCGGTCAGGGAACGTCGATGAATTTTGTTGACGATCCCGTGTACCTGACGTGCCCGCCACGTTCAGATATCCGGTTGGCTGGCAGGGTTGTTGAAGGGTGGGAACCACTGCGCCAACTGGCGTTGAAACTGCATGAAAAACTCACCATGCATACTGTAGGCGGATGGGATGTCGCGTTCACCGACAGAGGTCCTGTGGCAGTGGAATGTAACTCGGTTCCGGGTATGCCCGGCGCGCTACAACGGCCTTTTTCAGGGTTTTTGGGAACTGAGTACGCGAGTTTGTTATCCAGCGAAATTCTGACATATCTGGATCGCTTGGCGCCAGTGGGATCACGCTTTCGCTTTGAGACGTGAGAATGACATTTGAAACAACCGTTTCCAATTTTTTCGACATTGCAGTTTTGCTGACGGTTTGAATTTTTGAAAGTGCTTTGATGATTGCAAATTCAATCAGGTTGACAAGACGATTGGTGAACTTCGTCAGACGCAGGACGATTTTCAACCTCGCCTTGCTGGCTCGTCGGCGCAATCGACACACGACCTATATTGCCGTTACCGGTTCTTCAACCAAGAGCACTACCTGTTCGTTACTGGCGCATATTTTGCAGTCGGATTCACCTACCGCAGCGCTCATTTTTGAAAACACCATGCCGCAGATTGCACCGTTTATTCGTGCGGTTTCCATTGATCATGACTTTGCCGTGATTGAGACCGGTATCGAGGGGCCGGATCGAATGCTCCATTTGGCAAAACTGATACGGCCGCATGTTGCCATTGTTACCATGATTGGTCTGGAGCATCAAAAAACGATGAAAAGCACGGCAGTTGTCGCTGCTGAAAAGGGCCTGTTGGTTGAACAGTTGGATCCGCGTGGCATTGCATTGCTGAATGCGGATGATGAGATGACCGAAAGCATTGCCAAACGGGCCAATGGTAAAGTCGTGACGTTCGGACGTGACAAACCTGCTGATTATCGAGCAGTTGCGGTTTCCGGCAATTTACCCGGCTATCTATCCCTGCAGATCAGGGGCCCGCAGTTTGATCTGGAGTTGGAAACCCGGATGATCGGCGAGCTGTTCTGGCTACCGGTAACAGCGGCAGTTGCATGTGCATGCCATCTCGGCGTGTCGCGCGAAACGATCATACGGCAAGTCGCAAATTTTGTTGCGCCTTTCGGGCGGTGTACGCCAATGCAGTTGCCCGACAATCGCCTGATGGTGCTTGATACCTCGAAGGCACCGCAGCATTCATTGCATCTGGCTTTCCAGATGGTGCGATCGGCTTCGGCGGTTCACAAGAGAATTGTCCTTGGCCAACTGTCGGACACGACAGGCTCCAGTAGAAACGCCTATCGCAGGGCATACCGCCTCGCTCGGGAAGCAGCAGACGAAGTCATTCTTGTTGGCGAACATGCGCACCGGCACAATGCATCTCCAGAAGATATTGCCAATGGTCGGGTGAGAGAATTTCAGGACGTTCGCGAGGTCGCTGACTACTTGCGTGATAGTCCGATCGCAGGCGAATTGATTTTGCTGAAGTCGAACAGCAAGCTTCATCTCGAACGCGCGGCGCTGGCTCAAAATGAAACCGTCAACTGCTGGGAGCCCAATTGCGGATTCGGGAATTCGTGTCAGACATGTGAATTTTTCAAGAAACCTCGACAGCAAGCTGTCGTTGAGCAGCCCGTCTGATCGATTGCATAGTTGTCAGGTCTGCGTCAGATTTTTCTCGGCAGCGCCAATATAGACCGCAAGCAATGCACCGTGTTCCGAATGTGAGGAATGCTGGGTGCCCTTTTTCAACCAGACCAGATCACCTGCCTTGTAGAGATACCCGTCATTGTCGGTAAGTTCACCCTCAAGCACCAGGAATTCCTCGTCCTGTGTGTGTTCATGCGGGGTGGTCGTGGTGCCGGGTTGCATTCGATAAACATGGAATCCGACGCCCAGCCGGTCATGAGAATTTATTTGCAGGGCACTTTCATGGGGCGACGGGCCGGCGTCTCCACCGAACGGCTTGAACTCGTCGTGATGAATGTTGACGACACGACGATCGGCAGGTTGAATTTTTTGCATCTGTACTTGTGTTCCGCTTGCATTGATTACTCGATTGAGCGCTGCGACCAGCTTGCCGCAAAACCGGTGGAGTTAGCAATCGGAATAACAAAGGCCGCTCGCCGCAAACGGATCGTACGCTGTTTTGAACAACATCGAAAATACCGGGTCAGGATGATTTTTGCTGACAGCAGTCAAAATCCATGAACCTGATTTTTCTATAGTGTCAGAACGGGTTTACGGGCTTGAATCAGCCTGTTTTGAACTAGAGCAACATGGCTTCAATTGAACCCATAAAGTTGATCTAACACTTTGGAAACGATCAGGTTTATGATTTTTGGTTGATTCAACCAAAAAACATCCTGATCTGGAAACAGCTTGTGATTGACGCCCCAGAG
>JBDNEZ010000295.1:0-2001 GCA_041690095.1 Anderseniella sp. | reverse complement strand
GTTTACGATGCCGCCAATCGGCTTCTCGACGTTTTTAGAAACGGAGCCCACCGGCATGAAATTGCTGACACACTGGACAAGTACGTTGCAATTGGCGCCATGGCACTATTCGTGCTGGGCAAGCACCGCCGCAAATTGAAACCCGATCAGCAGCAGACTTATATAGAGTTGTTCAACCGCATGGTTCTCAATGTACTAGCCAGGATCGGCAACAAGGTTCGCGGCGAGGCATTTGTGGTCACAGGTTCCCGCGGCAATATCGTGGCAGGCTATGTTCAACATGATCAGGACCGTCGCACCGCTCTGGAGTTCAGAACCAAACAAGGCCGCATTACCGATATCCGGGTAGAGGGCATCTGGATGGCATTTCTGCTTCGACAAAATTTTGATCAGCTTATAGGACAAGGTGACAATATCGATGCCGTTTTCTCCTTCCTGAAGTCCGACAAGGGGCCGTTATGACCGAGACACCTGATGATTTGGAACTGGCGGACATTCGTGACGGCGAGGTACAATCTGCAACTGATCCGTCACTGGAATCCGGTGATGCGCACCTGGTTTTTATCGGCCGTATCAGATCTCCGTGGACTGAACGGCGTCAGTGTCCAAAAAACATGCGCCAGGCTCGCGAGAGACCTGCAGGCGGTTGTTATCTGGAAATCGACGAGGCGTGGCGGCCCGGGCTGACCGGCCTGTCAGCCGGTGATTGCATACATATTCTGTACTGGATGCATCGGGCCCGGCGCGATCTTGTCGTGCAGAAGCCACGTCATCGCGAAACCCCGACTGGCGTGTTTTCGCTGCGCTCACCTGTGCGCCCCAACCCTGTCGCAATGGCCGTGGTCAAAATCATGTTCATCGACACAGCGGCAGGTATTATCGACATTGATGCAACAGATGCACTGGACCAGACGCCACTGGTCGATATCAAACCATATCTGCCTGCCATCGAACACCCGTCCGGTTGCTGATTGCTGCATCTGTGAGCGGGCCACAACCAGTTGTATCTCGATCTGCTTTATGCGATAGCGAGCGAGGCGGAGTAGTTGTATGGCAGAGTTGGAAATTATCGGACCGGCGCATGATGCAGGTGTACGCATTTGCAGAATGGCATGTATGGAAAAGGGCATTTTGTATCGGTTCCGGGAAATTGAATGCGATTCGATACAGGCTCAGAGAGAGAACATGTTCGGCTCCCTGCCTGCATTGCGTCACGGCAAGATCCGGCTGTTCGACGTCCGCGGCATCACCCACTATATTGATCATCGGTTCAACGGTCGGGCACTGGTGCCAGCCGATCCCATTCGATCAGCTGAAGTCGAGCAATGGATCGGCGTCATCCAGTCGCGTCTGGGTAAACTGATGTGCGCACGCGCGGCCGCGGCAGCGGAGCAGTGTTCCGACACACAATCCTGCCTCAAGGTGCTGAATGAGTGTATTGGCAGCCGGAACTGGCTCGTCGGGCGAGGCTTTACCCTGGCGGACATATGGCTGCTGCCGGCGGTCCATAACTTCTGCATGCACACCGGCCACACCAAATTGTTGCGCAATCTTCCGGCAGTCGGCGTTTGGTATGACAAACACAGGTTCCGCAAATCCTGGAAATCGCTGTGCGAGGACGAAAGTCCGAACGCTCAATGATTGAATTTGCGCTCGCCTGCTTCTTCCTCCTGATCACGCCCGGTCCAGGCGTATTGAGCGTCGCAGGCGTCGGCTCCGGCTTCGGTTTCAAGGCCGGATTCTCCTATCTCTGGGGGCTATACACGGGTAATTTTGCCGTTGGTATCGCAGTTGCAACCGGCCTTGCGGCAGTGTTGTTTTCCATTCCCTACGTGCGGTCGATCCTGTTGTTTGCCTCGGTCGTGTATCTGACCTATCTGGCTGGCAGGATTGCCTTTTCCGGCAGCCGGCTCGCGTTCATCGCGCCTCAAACAGCACCTGGTTTCTGGAATGGCTTTACGCTCCAGTTCATCAACCCGAAAGCTTATGCTGTGAACACCG
>JBDNEZ010000294.1:0-6859 GCA_041690095.1 Anderseniella sp. | reverse complement strand
GCCGAGATGAGCTTGTTGCACAATTCGGTTGCCTCGCGTTTTGATGCCATCGGTCCCATTCCAAGACGGTAGAAAGTACCGCTCGCGCCAAGGTTGGTCTGTTGAACCGACGGTGGTAGGTTACCGATAATAGTGCCGTGCCTGGAACGCAGTTGCTGATACTGGCCCAGTGCTTCCTGTTCGGACCTGTAAGCAGCAAGCTGTACGACATACCCCGATTCCGCAGGCGGAGTGGCAACCTGGTTCTGACTTGCAGGCGGTGGCGAAAATGACTGCAGTGATTGCGATGTGACTGGCTGTTGTGGCGCGGGTACCGGAAGCGGCGGTGGCGCTACGACTGCGGTGCGCTGCTGTTGCAAAGCCTGCGGCGCTTGCTGTGCGGCCTGGCCAGGTGAATTCAAAGGGGCGCGCAAGCCGGAAAGCGGATCATCGTCCCGGGCCACTGTGCGGTTTTGCGGCAATGCCGGCGCGGGATGAACCAACTGATTGCTCCCGGGCGCTTGCGTCTGGGGGTTGATGATTGCAGCTTGTTGTTGCAGATCAATTGGTGCGTTCAGCTGCTGTTCAGCCGTAAGAGCCGGCGCCGGCGCTGCCGGTTGCAACACAGGCTGGAATTGCGTGGCAGGTGCCTGCTGAACTGAAGCTACTAGATTTTGCGGTTTCCTGCGCGGTACCGGCGGCCGGTTGATCGAACCTTGATCAACCTGAGATGTTGCCTGCGGTGATAAAACGGCAGAAGCCGCCGGTTCACTCCCGGCGGCTCCCTGATATTCCAGATTGTCTCCTGCCGCGCTGGCGGTTTGCTGCGCGGGGTCTGGCCCGGTATTCCCGGGTGTCAGTGAGCCCTGTATCTGAGGCGGCGGCGGCAATGGCAATGGCAGTAAATTATCGTCGCCACTATTGCTGTCCGGAGCCTGCGGGGTTTCCTGCCGTGGCACGATCCTCTCCGGCTCATTCGCGGTCCCCGATCCAAGAATACGATCATAGATCAGCTTTTTGCCCTGGGCCGGCGCGGAAGCCGCCTGATTTGTATCACCATCAGGCTGGGCCTTGGTGGGATTGTCAGGCGCACTGATGACCGGTACCTGGCCTGTTCCGGCAGTTGTTGATGTTTTTTGCTGGGTGTACCAGTAAATCAGCCCGGCTGCGATTGCTCCAATCGTGACCAACGCCAGTACGACCATGACCAGTCCACCCCAACGGCGCGGCTCGTCTTCTTCATAATCGTCGTCGTCATATTCCCGATAAGCCTGGGAATATTCGTTTGCCGTACGCCCGCCATATTCCCGCCGGTCATCAAACGGTTCATCGAATTCCGGTCGCATTGACTCATTGCGTGCCGGCAAAGGTGCAGATCTGCCCAGCGGTGCCGCCGGACGATAGCCATTGTCCTCGAACAGATCAAACTCACTGGAAGGCGGTGCGAAACGTTGCCCCTGCCCTGGTGCTGCCTGTGGAGCCGGTGGTCTTGGTGCCGGGTAGCCGCCACGTCCATAGGGGTCGGCACCCTGCGGTGCATAGCCTTGCGGTGGCTGTTGGCGCGGGCCAGGTGACGGTGGCGCTGCATATCCCGGGCCAGCGGGCCTGTAGGCGGGTGAAGGCTGCTGCGGCTGCCTGTAAGGAGGCTGACCATGCGATGGCTGCGCGTGATGTGGCTGCACATGCTGTGGTTGACCATGCGATGGCTGTGGTTGTGGAGCGCTATATGGGGCAGGTCTTGGACCTGCGGCAATCCCGGGCGCCCGCACCGGCTGCAATTGAACCGGTCGTTGCTGGGGTGCGGCCGGACGCTGAGCGACCGAACCAGCAGGTGCCGGTGATGAGACCGCCGCCCGGACAGGCGCTGCCGGTCTGGCTGACGGCGCGGCAGCCTTGCTTACAGGTGCTGTCCTGTTTGGCGAAACAGGCTTGTTTACCGGGACAGACTCCGCGCGGGCGGTCTCGACTTCTTTTTTCGCGAACGAGAACTTCTCCACTCCTGGAGATGCACTCCGCTTCTTCACGGCTTCTTCAGCTGCCGCGCGATGCTGGCGAAGACGCTCTGCAAACGCATCATCCTTCGGACCCGCAGCGGCTTGCGTCCGCTCGGTTTCAGGCTTGGGTTTGGCGGGGCTGTTTGCCTGTTCGGCAGTTGCCGGCGCTGCTCGCACGGGTGCCTTTGCGGCCGCCCCGGGGCGAGGTGCCATGGGAGCCGGCTTTGCAACCACTTTCGGTCCGCCGACGGCAGCAGGCTTCGTCGACGGCGTTGCCGTCGATGATGAAGCCGCTTCCGATTTCGAAGAGCCGTCGTCAGTTATACCAAGGCGGTCGCGCCAACTGCCGCGACTGCCCGATTTACTATTTGATTCCTGATCCATTCAGTTCCCATCAAAACCCTTACATCTCATCGACAGGTTTTACGCCCAAGATGTTAAGTCCGCCAGCTAAAGTATAGCGGATCATTTGCAACAAGGCGAGACGTGCTTGCGTAAGATGCATCTGTTTGGGCAAAATAAACCGTAAATGAGGCTGATCTTTGCCCTTGTTGTAGTACGAATGAAATTCTGCTGCAACTTCATACAGATAGAACGCCAGCCTGTGGGGTTCACGACTGATCGCTGCCAATTCGACTGCCCGTGGCCAACCGGCAATCAATCCGATGATTCGCTGTTCGGTCTCGTCATCAAGCAGCAGCAGTGATTTTTCAGGCAAATCCGAAAGATCGACGACAGCGTGGCCCATTTCACTTTCTGCCTTCGCAAAGGCTGATCCGATCCGCGCATGTGCGTATTGAACGTACCAGACGGGATTATCGCGCGATTGTTCCGTGACCTTCTGGAAATCGAAATCCAGCGGTGCGTCATTCTTGCGTGTCAACATCATGAAGCGCAGCACATCCGAGCCGACTTCATCGACAACTTCACGCAAAGTGACGAACTCACCAGCCCGTTTGGACATTTTCACCGGTTCACCGCCCCGAAACAGCCGCACCAACTGGCATAACAGCACATCAGCGGTAACGCTGCCCCCGGACAGCGCCTTGGTAACCGCCTGCAGTCGTTTGACATAACCGCCGTGATCAGCACCCAGAATGAATACCAGTTCGTTGAAGCCACGATCGATCTTGTCGCGCGCATAGGCAACATCGGCTGCGAAATAAGTAAACGTGCCATCTGACTTCATCAACGGACGGTCAATATCATCGCCGAATTCAGTCGCCCGGAACAGGGTCTGTTCGCGATCTTCCCAATCTTCGGGCAATTGACCCTTTGGTGGCGGTATGCGGCCTTCGTAAACCAGCCCGGCATCACGCATAACCTGAACTGTCTCAGCTATCTTGCCGTTTTCATGCAAGGTTTTCTCGGAAAAGAAAACATCCTGATGGATGTTCAGCGTTGCAAGGTCTTCGCGTACCAGGTCCATCATCGCGGCTATCGAGCGGTCATTGAGCAGTGATTTACGCTGTACCGGTTCCATCGTCTTGAGTTTTTCGCCGAACTTCTGCGCAAGCTGTTTTCCGAGTGGAACCAGGTAATCACCGGGGTACAGGCCAGCCGGAATGTCGCCGATATCTTCGCCGAGCGCTTCGCGATAGCGCAGGAATACACTGTCACCGAGCGTGTCTATCTGGCTGCCGGCGTCATTGGTATAGTATTCGCGCGTAACTTTATAACCGGTCATTTCGAGCAGATTGGCAAGGGCATCGCCAAATACGGCGCCTCTGCAATGGCCGACGTGCAACGGACCTGTGGGGTTTGCCGAGACATATTCCACATTGACCATGCGGCCCTGACCCATGCTCGAATCCGCGAATCTTTCGCCTGCTGACAGGACCGTGCGCATGAAGCCCGGCCAGAAAGTCTTCGAAATACGCAGGTTCACAAAGCCGGGACCGGCTATTTCTGCCGATGCGACATCTGGGTGTTTGCCGAGCACTTGACACAGACTGCCGGCTATATCACGCGGAGACTTCCCGGCAGCTTTTGCCAGCACCATTGCTGCATTTGTGGTGATGTCACCATGGGCCGGATCACGCGGCGGCTCGACAACAACCCTGGATGCATCCAGGCCGGCAGGCAGCGAGCCTTGGTTTGCAAGCCGGGCAAGCGCGTCATCGACTATGGTCTTGAAATGGCTGAAAGGGTCCATGTGATCCCGGACTGTGCTGTGAATGGTGCCTTGCATCCAGTTATCCGGACGCGCCGCGCGGGGCTTAACGGAAAAGCGGATCAAGGTCAAACAACCGCTTGTGCTCATCAAGTGCATAACGATCCGTCATGCCGGCGATGAAGTCGCAGATCTGGCGGGCCTGACGGCTGTCGCCACGAGAATACCCCTGCTCCTGCCAGTCGGTCGGCAATTGTGCGGGATTACTGCTGTAGGCTTCAAACAGATCCCTGACCACTCGGCGAGCGCGGTGCATGATCGCAATGACCTTTTCATGCTGATACATGTGTTTTGCCAGAAACGCCTGCAATTCCGTATTGTCCTGTTTCATTCGGGGAGAAAAATCCACAGTTGCCGATGTCGCCCCGCGTACCGCATCGGCGCTGTCTACGTGTTGTGCCTCGGCGTTTGTCCGGGTTTGCGCAATAACGTCAAAAATCATCCAGGAAATAACCCGCCTGACGGTTTCGTGAATCCGCCGATGCCGGTCCAGCCCTGGCCACATCTCGTCAACTTCGCGGATCGCTTTGCCCACGATGGGGACATCCAGCAATGTGTTGACCTCAAACAAGCCGGCCCGCAACCCATCATCGATGTCGTGCGAGTTATAGGCGATATCATCGGAAATTGCGGCAATTTGTGCTTCCGCTGACGCATAACTGTCCAGGTGCAAGTCATGATTGCGTGCGAATTCAACGATGGCATGCGGCAATCCGGGCTTTGCATAACGGCCAGCAGGATTGCCGCCTGCGTCCAGCACAGGTCCATTATGTTTGACCAGACCTTCCAGCGTCTCCCATGTCAGATTGAGGCCGTCAAACCCGGCATAACGGCGCTCAAGCCTGGTTACAATTCGAAGTGCCTGGGCATTGTGATCAAAGCCGCCATGAGCGGCCATGCATTGATCCAATTCGCGTTCACCGGCATGCCCAAATGGTGTATGGCCAAGATCGTGCGCCAACGACAAGGCTTCTGTGAGGTCCTCGTCCAGATGCAGGGCCCGGGCCATGGAGCGTGCGACCTGTGCGACCTCAAGCGAGTGGGTCAGACGGGTGCGATAGTGATCACCTTCATGGTAGACAAACACCTGGGTCTTGTGTTTCAGGCGTCTAAAAGCTGCAGAGTGGATAATCCGGTCACGATCACGCTGAAAAGGAGACCTGCCCGCTGCATCGTGTTCGGCAACGAATCTTCCTCGAGAGGCGTGCGGATTACTTGCGTATGGCGCTAAATCTGCCATGAAACCATTTCCATTTGAGCAAATTTCAAGGTGTGCATTGACAAAACACTTATCCCAACCAACATTCAGTCCCAACACACCATTTGAGTCAGGACTGCTTTTGCCATGTCTGCTGCCATTACCCTAACTGAAAACGCTGCTCGCCGAATTCGGGAAATCGTTGCCACGGAAACCGACAAGACCGCATTGCGGCTGGCGGTAAATGGTGGCGGCTGCTCTGGCTTTTCCTACGAATTTGAACTTGACGACAAATCCGGTGAAGGTGACGCAGTCATAGAACGAGATGGCGCAACGCTTTTGATAGATTCAGTGTCGCTGGTTTATGTCCTTGGATCAGAAGTTGATTTTGTGGATGACCTTATGGCTGCACAGTTTCAAGTCAACAACCCGAACGCCACAGCGTCGTGCGGATGCGGCACCAGTTTTTCAATCTGACAGGTATCACGCACCCAGGCGCCGTAAAGTTCTCTTTTGTTCCCTGGAAACGGGCTGGTTTACGGATTTTGGTCGCAAATTGCGTAAATCAACCTGCTACAAGCCCACAATTGCGCCATGATCATGCGCAAGATCGTTCGAGAAGGGCTTTTCAGGGACGCCATATTTTTCATGCTGAACTTACAATTCCGGCTTCGGCCTTTTCTAACCGCCGTTTTCGGCGTGGTTTTTCTATCCTCACCCGCATTAGCAGCTCGCGAGGGTTCCACCGACCGGCCTGGGCTTGATTACAAGACCATGGAACTGTCGGCACCGAACCCCGATTTGTGTGAAAACGCCTGCAAAAAGGACGGCCAATGCCGTGCATGGACCTATTCATGGCCGGGCGCCAAGGGGCCAAAGGCCATGTGTGCGCTCAAATCCGGGGTGCCGCCTAAGCGCTCTGATACATGCTGCATTTCCGGGGTGCTCTCAACAACCAACCCGGTCACGCGGACTGATGATCCCGCCCCTGCTCCTACTCCTGCTCCTGAAAAGCCTGGTGTGACGGCAAAGCCGGCACCAGCTCCGGTACCCGCACCAACCCGGAAAAAACCGGTGCAAACAGTCAAGCCGCTACCCGAAAAACCGGTTGTTACCGTAAATCCTCTGCCGGTTCCTGCTCCGCCTGCAAAAAAACCGGTTGAGGCCGTCAAACCGTTACCTGAAAAACCAATTGTTACTGTAGAGCCTGTGCCGGTCCCTGCTCTGCCGGCAAAAAAACCGGTTGAGGTCGTCAAACCGTTACCTGAAAAACCGGCTGACCGGGTTATCGTGACGCCTGCGCCGATACCGTTGCCACCGGTAAAACAACGCGAAACACTGACCGTCACTCCCAAGTTGAAGCCAACTCCGTCTCCGGTCCTGCGGGATGAAGCGGCAGCGCCGGATACTGCCAAAGTTGCTGCCTGCAATGATTATGCAGCACGCGCAATTGCCCAGAACAACGAAAACAGCAGATTGCACTGCGGCTTGTCCGGCAGTCGATGGGGTTATGGC
>JBDNEZ010000293.1:0-9572 GCA_041690095.1 Anderseniella sp. | reverse complement strand
GACGGAGCCCAAGGATGACATGTGAGGATGGTGTCGGCTCTCCACAAGTGTCATCCTCGGGCTTGTCCCGAGGATCCAATGCCAATGCAAACCATGTACCTGTTGAGATATGGGTTTCAGCCTTCAGTGGAGTGACGGCCACACGGCAGCTTTCTCGCGTGACATTTCCGCCCCACCTTCGTCATCCGCGTGAAAACAGGGATCCACACCTGGAGTCATACTCCGTTCTCATCGGCAATGGATCCTTGGGACACGCCCAAGGATGACATCTGAGAATGGGGTCGGCTCTCCACAAGTGTCATCCTCGGGCTTGTCCCGAGGATCCATTGCCAATGCAAACCATGTAGCCGTTGAGGTATGGGTTTCAGCCTTCAGTGGAGTGCCGACCACACGGCAGCTTTCTCACAAGACATTTGCCGCCCTACCTTGGTCATCCCCCGTGAAAACGGGGATCCACACCTGAAGCGATACTGCGGTCTCATTGGCAATGGATCCTTGGGACGGAGCCCAAGGATGACATGTGAGGATGGTGTCGGCTCTCCACAAGTGTCATCCTCGGGCTTGTCCCGAGGATCCAATGCCAATGCAAACCATGTACCTGTTGAGATATGGGTTTCAACCTTCAGTGGAGTGACGGCCACACGGCGGTTGTTCAGGAACGGAGAACGGCCTGAGCGAAGCGAAGAAAGCTGTTCGACCAGTAAAGCCAACGGACTGGGCGAGACACCACAAAGGTTCACACGTCTCACCCGATGCTCTAAACACCTTCGACGATGACGATATCGGCTTCGCCCGCACCCAGGCGTTGTGCACGCGCTGCCTGGTACTCGTCGCTGTTGAAGCAGTCGACGGCGTCCTGGTAGCTGTCGAATTCAATCACTACGTTGCGGGCCTTGCCGGTGCCTTCCATCTGCGCGTGCTGACCGCCCCGGGCAAGCATGCGGGCCTTGTATTTCGCGAACGCCTCCGGCGCTGCATCTGCATAGTGCTTGTACTGGTCAGGATCGCTGACAGTGACATGTGCAATCCAGTATCCCTTGGCCATTCAGGCGTCTCCTAAGCTGTTGTAGGCATTGCAATGCTGCAGTTCTTCAACCGCCAAAACTTTCCCAGAATGAGCGCGCCTTGGTAAAAAAGCCTGCAGACTGCGGTGAGTTGTCCTTGGCCTGACTTTCAAAATCACGCAGCAGCTCTTTCTGCTTGCGGGTCAGGTTGACCGGCGTTTCGACACTGACCTGAATATACATGTCGCCACGCTGGCTGGAGCGCAACACCGGCATGCCCTTGGATTTGAGTCGGAATTGCTTGCCGCCCTGGGTGCCTTCGGGAACCGTCACGCGCGCCTTCTTGCCGTCAATGGTCGGTACTTCGATTTCTCCGCCAAGCGCTGCCGATGTCATGGAAATCGGCACCCGCGAGAACAGGTCGGCACCATCGCGCTGGAAGAATTCATGCTGCTTGATCGCCAGGAAAATGTAGAGATCACCCGCAGGTCCGCCGCGCACGCCGCTTTCGCCTTCATTGGCAAGTCGAATGCGGGTGCCGTCTTCGACGCCGGCGGGAATGTTGACTGACAGCGTGCGTTCCTTCTGAACCCTGCCTTGTCCGGAACACTGCGCGCATGGATCGGATATCACGGTTCCCCGGCCCTGGCAGGTCGGACAGGCGCGCTCAACCGTGAAGAAACCGGATGATGATCTAACCGCACCCTGGCCGTTACAGGTCGAACAGGTGGTTGGGCTGGTGCCGGGTTTTGCGCCACTGCCGGAGCAGGTCTCGCAGGAGACAGATGTTGGCACCCGTATCTGTGCTGACTTGCCGGCATAAGCGTCGGTCAGCGAAATTTCCATGTCATAGCGAAGATCCGATCCGCGCGCGGCACCGTTGCCACCCCGCCCGCCCGGGCGCCGGCCACCGCCGCCACCCATGAACTCGCCGAACAGATCTTCGAAAATGTCGGACATGGAGGATGAGAATTCAGGGCCGAAGCCAGCGCCTCCGCGACCATCCTCGAAAGCGGCGTGACCAAAGCGGTCATAGGCGGCGCGTTTCTGCGGTTCCTTCAGAACCTCATAGGCCTCACTGATTTCCTTGAATTTGTGTTCTGCAGAACTGTCATCCGGATTGGCGTCGGGGTGATGTTGCTTCGCCATTTTGCGAAAGGCGAATTTCAGTTCCTTGTCATCGACAGTTTTGCTGACGCCCAATACCTCGTAGTAATCTCGTTTCGCCATTTTATACTCAGCCTGCTTGCTGCTTGCCATAAAGACCGATGCGGATATGTGTTGGTAAAACAACCACCACTTGTCAGCTAAAAACTCACTCTGGAGCCCAACCAGGCTCCAGAGTGATCAACAATGACAATGACGCCTTAAGACGCCTTTTTGTCGTCATCGTCGTCCTGGACTTCTTCAAAGTCCGCATCGACGATGTCTTCTTCCGGCGAGCCGCCATCACTACCTTCAGCATCAGCTTCTGCAGCAGCCTCGCTTTGAGCCTGGTACATGGCTTCGCCAAGCTTCATGGCAGCTTGTGACAGCGTATTGGTCTTGGTCTGGATCACTTCGGCATCATCGCCTTCCAGCGCTGCCTTGAGATCATCGATAGCCGCAGTCACGGCAGACTTGTCTGCATCCGAGATCTTGTCGCCATGTTCGGACATGGATTTCTCGGTCGAGTGGATCAGGGCTTCGCCATGGTTCTTGGCTTCCACCATCTCCTTGTTCTTCTTGTCTTCTTCTGCGTGACTTTCGGCGTCCTTGACCATGTTCTCGACTTCGTCGTCGGACAGACCACCAGATGCCTGGATGCGGATCTGCTGTTCCTTGCCGGTTGCCTTGTCCTTGGCCGACACATTGACGATGCCGTTGGCATCAATGTCGAATGTCACCTCGATCTGCGGCACGCCGCGCGGTGCGGTTGGAATGCCCATCAGGTCGAAATTGCCCAGCATCTTGTTGTGCTGCGCCATTTCGCGTTCACCCTGGAACACTCGGATGGTCACCGCGGTCTGGTTGTCGTCGGCGGTCGAAAACACCTGGCTCTTCTTGGTCGGGATCGTTGTATTGCGATCGATCAGCCGGGTGAATACACCGCCCAGCGTTTCGATACCCAGCGACAGCGGCGTGACGTCGAGCAACAATACGTCCTTGACTTCGCCCTGCAGCACGCCTGCCTGGATGGCGGCGCCGATGGCCACGACCTCATCCGGGTTCACACCCTTGTGCGGCTCCTTGCCGAAGAACGTCTTGACGGTCTCGATCACCTTCGGCATGCGGGTCATGCCACCGACCAGCACCACTTCGTCAATATCGGATGCCTTGAGACCGGCATCCTTGAGAGCTGCCTTGCAGGGCTGGACTGTCCGCTGGATCAGATCATCGACCAGCGATTCCAGCTTGGCGCGGGTCATCTTCAGGGCCAGATGCTTCGGACCGGATGCATCTGCTGTGATGAACGGCAGGTTGACTTCGGTCTGGGTGCCGGACGAAAGTTCGATCTTGGCCTTTTCAGCGGCTTCCTTCAGGCGCTGCAGGGCAAGCTTGTCGGAACGCAGATCGATACTGGATTCCTTTTTGAACTCGTCGGCGAGATAGTCGACGATACGCATGTCAAAGTCTTCACCGCCAAGGAACGTGTCACCATTGGTGGACTTCACTTCAAACACGCCATCACCGATTTCCAGGATGGATACGTCGAATGTACCACCGCCAAGGTCATACACGGCGATGATGCCGGCGTCCTTCTTGTCGAGGCCGTAGGCAAGCGCCGCAGCGGTTGGTTCGTTGATGATGCGCAGGACTTCAAGGCCGGCGATCTTGCCTGCATCCTTGGTGGCCTGGCGCTGGCTGTCATTGAAGTATGCAGGACACGTGATAACCGCCTGGGTCACCGTCTCGCCAAGATGGCGCTCTGCGGTTTCCTTCATTTTCTGAAGCGTCATGGCGGAAATCTGCGACGGTGCATATTTCTTGCCCATGGATTCAACCCACGCATCGCCATTGTCAGCCTTGACGATGTTGTAGGGAACCAGCTTCTTGTCTTTTTCGACCATCGGGTCATCCCAGCGCCGTCCAATCAGGCGCTTGATGGCGAAGAATGTGTTTTCAGGATTGGTTACACCCTGGCGCTTGGCCGGCTGGCCTACAAGCGTCTCGTCGTCGCCGGTAAAGGCCACGATGGAAGGTGTGGTACGCGCACCTTCGGCATTCTCAATTACTTTCGGGCTTCCGCCCTCCATGACTGCAACGCACGAATTCGTGGTTCCGAGGTCAATTCCGATTACCTTACCCATTATGCCCTCCATTAGGCCGTCTGTAGCCATGCCCTTTATAAGTGGCGCATGGGTGTCCGATCTTGCCGGTAACAGACTCCAGTTGCTTCTGACTGTCCGGACGTCGCCAGCCTTGCGGCAATCACGGCGTTACGTTCGGTGTTCGACTCGCTATATAGGGAGGCTTGGCGCAGGCATCAAGACAGTGTTGTAACAAGATGCAAATTGACGGCTTTCAAATATATCCGGGTTATCTTGACCGAGAGGCGCAAGTGGCGCTGGTTTCAGTCCTGCGCGAGCTTGTCGCCGGGTCTCCGTTCTACACGCCACACATGCCGCGATCGGGAAACCCGATGTCGGTGCAAATGACAAATCTGGGAAAACTGGGCTGGGTCGCCGACAAAACCGGCTACCGATATCAGACCCACCACCCTGAAACCGGCGCACCCTGGCCGGTCATACCGGCACAACTGCTCGATTTGTGGAAAACGCTGGCGCACTACCCGCATCCGCCGGAGGCATGTCTGGTTAACCATTATACCGGAAAAGCCCGCATGGGATTGCACCAGGACAGGGACGAGATGGATTTCGATGCACCGGTCGTATCAATTTCGCTGGGCGACACGGCGGTATTCAGGATCGGCGGCCGTACACGAAACGACCCGACGCGGTCATTCAGACTGCAATCGGGCGACGTGCTGGTAATGGGCGGGCCTGCCCGGATGAGTTTTCACGGGGTGGACAGGGTATTGCCTGCAACTTCCACTCTTCTGAATGGCGGCGGCAGGCTTAACCTCACCCTCAGAAGAGTGAATTTGCCGCAAGGCTGAGAGTCAACAGGCCCTACTTTGTCTCGCCGCTGTCTGTCTTGGCAGGCGCGTCCTGTTTTGCAACACCGACAAGCGCCGGGCGCAAAATCCGCTCGCCAATCTTGAAACCGGTCTGCACCACCTGAACAACGGTGCCTTTGGGCTTGTCCGTACCGGGGACCTCAAACATGGCCTGGTGATAGTGCGGGTCAAACTTTTCATCCAATGGATTGATCTCGACAATGCCGTGTTTCTGGAACGAATTGAGCAGTTCGCGGCGGGTCAGTTCGATGCCTTCAATAAGGTTGCGTGTTGCCTCATCGGCAGTCTTGCGTGCCGCGTCAGGCATCATTTCCAGCGCCTTGCCCATGCTGTCGCTGACCGACAGAAGATCGCGGGCAAAATTTGTCGCGGCATACAGCGTCGCTTCAGCCTTTTCGCGCTCGGCGCGCTTGCGCAGGTTCTCGGTTTCGGCCATGGCGCGCAGAAGGCGGTCTTTCAGGTTGGCGTTTTCGGTTGCCAGCTGTTCATAGGTGTCCATCCCGAAAGCGTCTTCGCCCGGGTCTCCGTCGAGCAGCGCATCAGCGGCGGCTTCCAGCTGTTCCTCGGTGAGCACTTCTTCGGGCATATTGTCGTTTTCATGTACAGACTTGTTATCGGTCATGGCAATTGATCCGCAAATTCGTGAAAGTTTTGGTTTGTGCAACGCATATCAGCTTTCCGGTGCCAAGAATCAAGAGATGAGGCGACCGATTGCCTGCGCTGTATAGTCCACCATGGGAACAATTCGCGAATAATTCAGCCGGGTCGGTCCGACAACCCCCAGCACACCGATGATATTGTCCTTGGCATCATGGTAGGGCGCGACCACCAGCGACGACCCTGACAGGGAAAACAGTTTGGTCTCCGAGCCGATGAAAATCCGTACGCCCTCACCACCTTCGGCAAGGCCCAGCAGGTTCATCACCTCTTTCTTGTTCTCAAGGTCGTCGAACAGTTTTCGGATGCGGTCGATATCATCGACATGTGCCGCCTCGTCAATCAGGTGTGACCGGCCACGCACGATCAGGGATCGCTTGCCGTTGCCGTCATCGTCCGACCAGACCGCAAGACCGGCCTCGATGACCCGGGCCGCCAGTGTATCCAGTTCCTGCTCGACAAGTTGCAACTGGCTGCCCAGTTGCACCTTGAGTTCGCCAATCGACAAGCCCTGGCAGCGGCTGTTCAGATAATTGCTGACTTCCGTCAGCGTTGAGGCTGGCAGTCCGCGCGGTATTTCAATCGTGCGATTTTCAACGCTGCCGTCCTCTGAAACAATGATCACCAGGGCCTTGGACGCACTGATACCAACAAATTCGATATGCCGCATCCGGGTATTGGCCTTGGACGACAGCACCAGCCCGGCACAAGATGACAGACCCGACAGCAGATTGGTGGCGTCGGCCAGAATGTCGTCGGTGGTCTTTTCCCGGTTGAGGCCTGCAATCTGCGCATCTATCAGGGCCCGTTCCGCAGACGTCAGCCGGCCCACTTCCATCAGGGCGTCGACAAAAAACCTCAGGCCGGTTTCCGTTGGCATCCGCCCGGCGCTGGTATGGGGAGAGTAGACCAGCCCGGCCTGTTCGAGGTCTGACATCACATTGCGGATCGAGGCCGGTGACAGGCCAACCGGCAGGTGGCGCGAAATCGTACGTGATCCGACCGGCCCACCGGTTTCCAGAAAGGTCTCGACAAGACGCCGGAAAATATCGCGCGAGCGCATGTCCAGTACACTGAGCTCGGTCAGGCGATCATCGATGTGTTTCATGGCTCTCCGGTTTTTGACTGACAGACTGCAGATTGCAGACTCTGCCACTGAAACTTAGGTGCGACCCCTGCCAGCGTCAATTGCTGCTGTGTATTGCGGACACCCGATATGGTGAACACTTCGTGTTGCAAGCACTTGGCGTTGCGAAATTCTTCGCGCAGGTCTACACCACGCCAATCAAAAAACAGACAGTCAACAAAGTCAGGAAAATTACATGAGGCCATCAGGCAGACAATCCGGAGAATTACGCAAGGTTACCATGGAGCGCGGCTTTTCCATGCATGCAGAAGGCTCCTGTCTGATCAAGTTTGGTGATACCCATGTCCTGTGCACTGCCAGTCTTGAAGACCGGGTTCCGCCATGGCTTCGCGGCGGCGGCAAGGGTTGGGTGACAGCGGAATACGGTATGTTGCCGCGCTCGACCGGCGGCCGCATGCGGCGCGAATCGACCGCCGGCAAGCAGTCCGGACGTACTCAGGAAATCCAGCGTCTGATCGGTCGTTCACTGCGCGCGGTGGTGGATATGGAAGCGCTCGGTGAACGCCAGATCACGGTTGACTGCGATGTCATTCAGGCTGATGGCGGCACCCGCACCGCGTCAATCACCGGCGCATGGGTGGCGCTGCACGATTGCATGGAACACATGATCAGGCAGGACATGATCGAAACCACCGCCCTGACCGATCATGTTGCGGCCCTGTCGTGCGGAATCTATGGCGGCCAGCCGGTCGCTGATCTCGATTATGCGGAAGATTCAAATGCCGAGACCGATGCCAACTTCGTCATGACCGGCTCGGGCGGCATCGTTGAAGTGCAGGGCACAGCAGAAGGCGTGCCGTTCTCGCAGGCTGAACTGCTCAAGCTGCTTGATCTGGCCAATACCGGCATTGGCGAGCTCGTTGCCCTGCAGAAAGCCACTGTGGCCTGATCATGCAACTGGAACTGCCGAACAACAAGCTGGTTGTTGCCAGCCACAACCAGGGCAAGGTACGTGAAATTTCCGCTCTGCTGGAACCGCTTGGCGTGCAGGTTGTGTCTGCCGGCGGGCTCGGCTTGCCGGAGCCGGACGAAACCGAAACGACATTTGAGGGCAATGCGCGCCTGAAAGCCGAAGCGGCCATGACTGCCTCCGGCCTGGCCGCCCTGTCGGATGATTCAGGTCTGTGTGTGGACGCGCTCGACGGGGCACCCGGCATTTATTCGGCGCGCTGGGCCGGCCCGGGCAAGGATTTTGCAGTTGCCATGCGCAAGGTCGAGGACGAACTGACAACTGCCGGCGCAGCAACCCCGGCGGCACGTCTGGCGCATTTTGTGTGTGCCTTGTGCCTGGCGGTGCCGGGCCAGCCTGCGCGAGTGTTTACCGGCAAGGTGCACGGCCAGCTGATCTGGCCGCCCCGGGGCGAGCACGGTTTCGGTTATGATCCGGTGTTTCAAGCCGATGGTCACGACATCACGTTTGGCGAAATGAGCCCGCACGTCAAGCACGCCATGTCGCATCGCGCGCGCGCCTTCCCCCAGCTTGTCGAAGCGCTGTCATCGCCTGCAACCCGGGCACAACCGCAATGAACCAACGCAATCTGGGGATTTATGTTCACTGGCCGTTTTGCAAGGCCAAGTGTCCGTATTGCGATTTCAACTCACATGTCCGCCACCAGGGCGTTGAGCCGGAAAAATACGGCGATGCACTGGTGGGCGAACTGAGCTGGTTCTCCGGTCAGACACCGGGCCGTGTGGTCACCAGCGTGTTTTTCGGCGGCGGAACACCATCCCTCATGCCGCCAGCTGTTGTCGGCAAGGTGATCGACCAGATTGCCCGCTTGTGGCCGGTGGTCGACGATGTGGAGATCACGCTTGAATCCAATCCGACCAGTGCCGAAGCGGCTAATTTTGCCGGCTATCGCAGTGCCGGTGTAAACCGCGTTTCAGTCGGCATCCAGGCGCTCGACGACGCTGACCTCAAATACCTGGGCAGGCAGCACACTGTGGCCGAGGGCCTGGCCGCGTTTCGCATGGCCGCGCGGATATTTCCACGCACCTCATTTGATCTGATCTATGCCCGTCCCAGCCAGACACCGGATCAGTGGCAGTCCGAGCTTGCCAGGGCGCTGGATGAGCAGGCGGGGCACATGTCGCTCTATCAGTTGACCATCGAACCGGAAACCACGTTTTTCAGACTGCATGAGGCTGGCGCGCTGGTGACACCACATGAAGATCACGCAGCAGCCATGTACGAGATAACCCGGGATCTGACCTCGGCAGCAGGTCTTGGTGCATATGAAGTCTCCAACCACGCGCGCGCCGGTCACGAGTGCCGCCACAACATGTTGTACTGGACCTATGGCGAGTATGCCGGTGTCGGTCCCGGCGCACATTCAAGGCTGATCGCTGCTGATGGCTCACGGCGCGCCCTGGCCATGGAAAAGCATCCCGAAACCTGGTTGCAACAGGTCTGCGACCAGTCCAACGGCGTCGTGGAAAACACTGTCGTTGCCGGTGAGGACGCTGCACACGAATGCCTGTTGATGGGCATGCGCACCAACAGCGGCGTCAGCGTGAAACGTCTGGAGCGGATGAGCGGTCGCAAGGTTGACCGGTCACAACTGGGCCACCTGGTTTCAGCCGGTCTCATTTGCCTGTCCGAAGATCAGGTTTGCATAGTGGCCACCCAGGCAGGACGTCAGGT
>JBDNEZ010000292.1:0-4777 GCA_041690095.1 Anderseniella sp. | reverse complement strand
GTTTCCTGGATACCACCTCGATGATGGTGGTCACCCTGCCGTTTCTCTATCCGGTGGTTATCGCACTGGGAATTGATCCGATCTGGTTTGGCATCGTGCTGGTGAAGCTGATCGAGATATCGGTCGTGACGCCCCCCGTCGGGATAAATTTGTTTGCGGTTCTTGGAGCAGTGGGCAAGCACGCCGATTTCAAGGATGTGTCGCTGGGGGTTATTCCGTTCATTGTTCTGGACCTGATCGTGCTCGCCCTGCTGATCGCCTTCCCCGAACTGGTCACCTGGTTGCCACAGAGGATGATCACCGGATAATGGGCAGCAACAGCGTGAATACGACGACCACACATGGACGGAATTGTCCGGTTGTTCTAGGTGCCGGCGTTATGCCGTTCGCCCGCTATCGCGATGGCAGCCATTGGCGTGACTGGGTGCGCCGCGCCGCGCTTGATGCCATTCACAATGCGAAGATTGACCTGAAGGACATCGATGCTGTTGTTGTTGCAAGCGAGACGGACTTTTGTTCTCTCCAGGTCAATCCGGCGCCGGTTATACTGGATGATCTGGGGCTGGCGGGTGTGCCTGCGGTACGGGTCGAGGCCGGTGGTGCGAGTGGTGCTGCCGCGCTTCGTACCGCTGTTCACCAGATCAGGGCAGGCGCAGCCAGGTGCGTGCTTGTGATCGGTTTCGATGCGGCTGCCGGGCATTTGCGGGCTGAAGATTTACAGCTTGTCTACTCCATGTCTTTCGACGCTGAACTTGATGGTCTGGCAGGTGCTACCGCTGTCTCCCTGTATGCGCTTTCAATTGCTGAACACATGCGCATCCACCACACAACGGCAGAGCAGATGGCAACCGTTTCAGTTAAAAACCATGGCAATGCCATCGGTAATCCGTGGGCTCACAAACCGATGGATATCACGATTGCAGATGTGCTTGCATCGCCAATGATCAGCACTCCTTATCACAAACTGGATTGCAGCATGGCGAGCGACGGCGCGGCCGCTATCGTCCTCGCGCATGTCGACAATGCACCTGCAACAACTGAACTGCGCTCACGCATTATCGCCAGTGCAGCCGCAACAGATCACGCCAGACTGGGCGATCGCGGCGAACGGCATCAGTTTGCCGCCAAGCGGCGAGCCGCGCTTGCTGCCTATAGTGAAGCCGGAGTCATCGATCCGGCCAGCCAGATCCACGTTGCCGAAGTCTATGATGCTTTTACGGGAGCTGAAATCCAGGGTATCGAGGCGCTTGGACTTGCCGAGCCAGGCCAGGCCGGTCCTGCAATGGCTTCGGGAACCTTTGACCGGACAGGAAAATTGCCCGTGAACCTGTCTGGCGGACTGATCGGCCAGGGCGGCGCGCCCGGAGCCGTTGGCATCGCGCAGGCGGCGACCATCGACCTGATTCTGACCGGGCGCTACCGTCCCGATACAACGCCGGTCAAAGACTATCGGCTTGGACTGGTTGATACCCATGGCGGTTTGTGCACGACCAGCATCGTGCATCTGATGGAGCGGGTGGAGCCATGACCATGGCAACGGACAAGGCGACCAGCGAGGTGCGGCTGGAACTGACATACGATCATGGCACGGGGCGCTTCAAACCCTATTTCGATGGCCTGCTGACGGGGCAGGCGATTGCCAGCAATTGCCAGATTTGCGGCAGGACATGGTTTCCCCCCAAAGCCGTATGCCCGGATGATCAGGCAGAAACAGGCTGGAGCTGCATCTCCGGCAGCGGGGTCGTTCTGGGCGCGACCACGATGCGATCAAAACTGCCATTCACGCTTGCGGCCGACGTTTACAGATTTGTCCTTGTAAAGATGGACGGGACTGAGAATGCCGTGTTCGGTCGAATGCGGAATGCTGCTGCAGATGTCGCCGTTGGCACAAGCGTCGATCTTGTTGCACCGGTTGATGCACCGGCACATCCCGCCCAGGCCGTGCAATTCGTTGTAAAAGGAGATTAATTGATGGCTGTTTGGATTTGGAGCGGCGGAAGGGATTGTTATGACTTATGTGATTGATCCCGATTTGCTCGACAAGATGAACCTTCGTGTGGCGACGGATCCTGATGCTGCGGGGCCCTACGAGATCGTCATACCGAAGCAGGCCAATATAGCGGCCGACACCGTCGGGCGATATGCCAAAGAGTTTCCCGACCGTCTGGCCCTGGTCTTTGAGGAAGCCGACCTGACTGTGCGGACGTGGACATTTGCGGAATTGGACAGCGTTGCCTGCAATCTGGCCCAATCGCTGAAAGACATGGGTATTCGGCGAGGCGACCGGGTTGCGATTCACACCGGAATGAGACCCGAGACGGGTATTTCCCATCTTGCGATCTACAAGCTGGGTGCTGTGGCAGTTACCATGTCGCAGCTCTACGGACCCGATATGCTTGAACACATCCTCAACCACGCCGAGGCGAAGGCGATCATAACTCAAGACAAGGCGTGGGACAGATATCGCAACAGCCGCGATAAATTTCCTACACTGGATCAAGTCATTGTCGTGGGCCAGGCGAGCAGCGATGAGATTTCTTTCGAGGTTTGCCGTGCAGTTGATGGATCCAGGCTTCAGCCGGTAGACACCACTGCGGACGAACCGGCGTTACTGATGTACACCTCGGGCTCCACTGGCATGCCGAAGGGCATGGTTCACGGCCACCGCGTCCTGCAGTCCTATATTCCCAGCCTTACAATGGCTTTCAACCTCGACCGGGATGACCCGGAAGCGGTGTTCTGGTCGCCGGCTGACTGGGCCTGGGTCGGCGGTTTGCTGGATGCGCTGCTGATCGGCTGGGCATTTGGCCATACGGTCGCGACCAGTGAGCATCGGTTTGACCCTGAGTGGTGCTTCGGCTTCATGGCCCGGCAGAAGGTAACCCACACGTTCCTGACACCCACTGCACTGAAGCGCCTGGCTCAGATCAAGCAAACCGGCTCGCGGTGGGATCTTGCATTGCGTGTTATCATCTCCGGCGGAGAGTCACTGCCGGCTGCGGTCCTCAACTGGGCCGAAGATGAACTTGGGGTTGTGTGCAACGAATTTTACGGGCTGACGGAAGTCAATCACCTTATCGGTTCTTGCAAAGCCCTCTATCCGGCGCGACCCGGCTCGATGGGCCTTGCCTATCCCGGACACGGAACGACAATCGTGGATGGCACAGGGCGCGAACTGGCGGATGGCGAAGTGGGCGAGATTGTAACCCGTGGCGATGACGCCACGCAATTTCTCGGCTATTGGAAAGACGACGAAAAGTCTGCCGACTTGCGGCTTGGCGGATGGTTGCGCACAAGGGACCTCGCCCTGAGAGACGAAGATGGCTATTTCTGGTACCGCGGGCGAACAGATGACCTCATCAAGAGCGCCGGCTACCGCATTGGTCCCGCAGAGGTTGAAGACTGCCTGGCTCGCCATCCCGCAATCGCCGAAGCGGCAGTGATCGCCAGTCCTGATGCCGAGCGCGGCGCAATTGTCAAAGCCTTTGTTCGCCTCGTGGCAGGTTTCGAGGGTTCACCGGCGCTCACCGCAGAACTGCAGGCGCATGTCAAAAGCCGGCTCGCCGCCTACAAATATCCCAGAGAAATTGAGTATGTTGACGATATGGAAACGACTACCAGTGGCAAGCTCAATCGAAAGCTGCTTCGTGAACTTGAAGTGAAGCGAAAGGGTAACATTTTGTAGCGTTATACCAATGGCCGCGAATATTGACCCATGTTCAAATTGCCGGTTGCATCTTGATGACGGGTTTACCGCAATCAATGGCAAGCCTGACGTTCCAATGGATATAATACCAGATATCAGTAACAGCGCTCCGGTGAAATGGGTCGCTGTTACCGAGATCTGGTATAAGTGAAGCATGCTCTAATGCCTCGGCAACCACACCGTTGCTCGCAGTCCACCTGCATTCAAATTCTCAAGGCAAATGTCGCCTCCGTGCCCACGAATTATGGTTCTGGCAACGCTTAGACCAAGACCCACTCCACCTGTTTCCCGACTCCTTGAGCCTTCCATCCGTTGGAACGGTTTGAAAACATCTTCTTGAGATTCCTCCGGAATCCCCGGTCCATCGTCGTCGATCTGGATTTCGATGCGGGCTTCAAGTTCCTTGATCGCCAGACGGGCCTTATGACCGTAGTTCACAGCATTATTGACAAGATTTGTTATGGCCCGACGCATTGCTACTGGTTGACATGTATACGGGATGGCTCCGACAGCAGTTCTCAGTCTAACGGAGTTGCCGGCATCAGCTGTATCATCGCAAACACGTTGTATTAGCGTTCGCAAATCTACTGGTACTCGAGGTTCGTTACTCGCCTCGTCCCGGGCGAAAGACATGACCGCGTTAATCATCATTTCCATGTCATTCAGGTCAGCCAACATCTTTCGTTTCTGTTCCTCGTTCTCAACGAACTCC
Source organism: Anderseniella sp. (assembly GCA_041690095.1). Classification (GTDB taxonomy): domain Bacteria; phylum Pseudomonadota; class Alphaproteobacteria; order Rhizobiales; family Aestuariivirgaceae; genus Anderseniella. Next base: position 359 of record JBDNEZ010000292.1, on the reverse strand, counting down.
AAGCGCAACCGCAAGCGTGTAATTGGCGTGCCCAAGTCGTGGGATATAGCGGCAACCATTTGCATGCGGTCCTCAACCAATCGTCTGATCCGATCTTGCATCTTGTTGAAGGCATGCGCTGCATGTCTAACCTCCATTGGTCCGATTTCAGGCAGAGGAGGTGCGTTCAAGTTAAGGCCGAGCCGCTGCGCGGCCGCTGCAAAATTTGTAAGCGGCCTGGTCAACTGGCGCACCACGAACGCCGATAAAATCGTCACGGCCAGCAACATCACCAATAGTGAAAGCGAAAATTTCAGCGACCAGAAAGGCTCGGGCGACAATACCGGCGCTGCAAAGTTCAACCAGCCATCATCCGTCGC
>JBDNEZ010000291.1:0-5907 GCA_041690095.1 Anderseniella sp. | reverse complement strand
GCAGTCGCGGTTATGGAAGGTGTGTCGTCAATCACCTCAACTGCAGTTACAGCACTTGCCGTCTGGTTATTCGTATCCGTCACGAAGAATGAGATGTTAGTTATTATAACGCTGCCATCACCGGGCAGGTCTTGCAACGGGCCGAGCAACTCGACCTCGATGTCTGCCGTGCCGGTGGTGCCTGCCGGAATATTGCCGGCCAGGGTGAGAGAGAGTTCAATGACAGGCGTGCCATCGACCGAACCCACAAGGTTACCAGTGCCGGAGTCTACAACCCAAACGATAGGCGCGCTCAGGCTTAGATCCAGGCCGGAGACCTGAATGCCTGACTGATCCGGGGAGAATGCAATGGCATTGACAGTTGCCGAACCCGCTGCAATCGAAATAATTGAGGTACTTATTTCCCCGGTTTCAGATGGTGTAGTGCCGATGCCATCAAGGTCCGGTTCTTCAACCAGAAGCGCAGCCGGTGAGACGCTGACGATCTGTGGGGGAACGGCTTCGGGTTCCTCCCCTTCGGCTTCCTCCCCGATGCCTTCGAACTGAACAGGATCAGTAAATGCCCTGTCAAACGCGGTCGGCGGCAACAGGTCGGTCAGGTCAAACGGATCACCCACCTGGCCCGGCCCCGAAGCAAAATTGCCGCCGCTGCTGAGCGGAGTTGTGGTGCCGGTTCCGTCTTCACCCGCTGCAGTCTGGGTATTTGCAGAACCAATGGCGGTCGCCAACACATCTGAGGGGATTTCGATTCCCGCTGCTGTCTGAACAGCCGGTACGTTGTTGACACCGTCTGTAATGACAATCAATGAGCCATCCGTACCGCGCAGGATCAGGTCGTTGCCGGAGACAAGCACGGCTGCCAGCTGAAAATCTGCCGGCAGCACAACGGGTTGGCCGGCTGTAACAGTCAGCGTTTCCCTGATGGTTGCGGTGTCAATCTGGCCGGTCGTTTCGACAGGCAATTCCGCAGTGTTGCCGTCGGTCTGGTTTTGCTCGGCAATTGGTTTGTCAGTGTCATTATCCAGCACAAGAGTGCGTGCTTCACGAAAGGCAGGCGAGATACGCGGTTCGGCCGAAATCTCCGACGAGACAGCATTCGAAAGAACGATTGAAAAGTCTTCAGTGGCTTCTGGTTGCCCGTCGTCATAAGTTTCCAGTGTAAAGTTGAACCCGGTTTGCTGGGCATTTGAGTCAATTGTAACCGTCAACGGACCATTGCCGTCGCCGGTAACCGTGAACCCGGCCGGAGCGGCTGCCTTTACCACATCCACAAAGCCGGAGCTGAAGTCGGCATTCTCTACCGGCGTGTGCGATCCGTTGCTGTCGAGTTGCAGTTCGATTTGCACTGAATGGGATTGACCTGCATCAGGCACAGCAGCATTGGACGATAACTGGTAGGTAGCGTTTCCGCCTTCAACAACACTGTCAGTCCCGGAGATACTCCACTCAGCGCCGTCCGGATCGGGCGCGGTCGCCTCGGCGCCAGTAACTGCCTGGGCAGTCTGAACCAGGGACGGGTCGGATCCGTTCTTACCGGCTGTTTCTGTCTGCTCTGGAAGCTCCGCATTGTCCGTAGATATGTCTGAATAATCCATCATGACTTGCCCTCCCTTGCATTGTCCGGTGACCGCCGGCATGCAATTTTAGTTGTGCTGTTCACAGTTTGTTAACCTGTTACTGGAAACAGATACACAATGAGTCCGCACATTGGCAACGAATCATTAGCGATAATGCATATTATGATATGAGTATTGGCAATTTTGTGATGTAAACAGGCCTGTTTCCATTTTATTGATTAACGTGAGAACAAACAACACATATTATAATATGATGGCGGGATTTGATGGATTCTGACACAACAACCGAGAACGGGCCGGACGCTCTGGAGATGCAAACCAGGGTTCTGCAGCACAACAATTTGCGGATGGCTGTGCGTCTGGAGAGGTTGTACTGGGAACAGCTGGAAGAATTTGCCGGGGGCGACATACAAACCCTGTCGGCTTATGTCCACTCCCTGCTGACGCAAATACCGGATAAACAGAACCGAGCGTCGTTCCTGCGATCACACTGTCTGAAAAAGCTCAGGTCCGAATTGAAACATCGCACAGCAATGCCAGCAGAGACAAATCTCGGTGAAATCATTACCGCGTGTCCGAGCCCGGTTTTTGTGGTTTCTCCGGATCGCAAGATTCTGGTCTTCAATCCTGCGTTTGTGGTTTCCGTCCTTGATGTCATGAAGGAAAAGGCGGGCGGCAAGCCCATCGCTCCGCGGCTGACGTTCAGCCAGCCGTTCAAAAAAATTGTTGAATACCTGATCGACAATCCAAACAAGGTTGTCGCAGGCCAGGTCGGCTTCTTGTCCGACACAGTGACCTTGCAGCGAAATGTACGCTTTGCTCTGCTGGACCGCGCGCTTGGTGCAGATTGTCCGGTCGTCGTCTTCGTCGAGAACCATACCCAAAGGCAATAGTCAATTCCTTTGGTATTATGCTTGCGCCTGACTCAGCCTGTCCTTCAGCGCCTTCATTACTTGTTCTTTAGGGCCATCAGCTGCCACTTTTCCGTTGGCAATCACCACCAGACGATCAATCAGATCAAGCATGGAGTAGCGATGTGTGGAAACAATCAATGTCTGTTCCGCTGAGAAGGAGCCCTTCAGATGGTTGATCAGCGCGCGTTCACTTGCCAGGTCCATGGATCCTGAAGGCTCATCCAGAAACGCCACTTTGGGTGCGCGGACAAGAAGCCGGGCAAGACAGACAGCCTGACGCTGGCCGCCTGATAGCAGCGACCCTCTTTCACCGACTTCCACGTCGTATCCCGAAGGATGTCTCATCGCGAAATCGTCCACACCGGACAGGCGGGTTGCGCTCAGGAATTCCTCGTCTGACACATCTCCTGCGCCAAACAGAATATTGGACCTGACGGTCCCATAAAACAGGTCGGCATCCTGCGCCGCAACGCCAATGGCACGGCGCACCGTGTGTGGGTGGTATTGCCGGATATCGACGCCATCTATCAGCAAATGACCGGTTTCAGCGTGATAGATACTTGCCAGCAAACGACCAATAGTGGTTTTTCCGGAGCCGATCTTGCCGATAATGCCGACGCGCTCGCCTGGACGAACAACAAGGTTGAAATCGTTCAGGGCCGGGGCAGGGGCATTCGGGTAGGTCATCGAGACACCCCGGAATTCAATCAACCCTGGCTTGATTTCAGTATTGACGAACCGCTTGCCTGAAGGTCGTTCACTTTCAAGCCGCATCAGTGCGTTCAGTGTTGACAAGGCCGCAAACGATTGCTGCGAACGCGCGATCAGCGATGCAAACTGACCGAACGGAGCCACACTGCGCCCGGACAGAATGACAGCAGCGATAATCGCCCCCATGGTGATCTGTCCTGCATCGAACAAATAGGTTCCCAGCAATATCACGCCGACGGATACCAGTTGTTGAAGCCCGACAGTGACATTGGTAATCAGGGCTTGCAGCTTTCTGGACTGTTCCATGGTCTTGGCCGTCTTGCCGACCAGACCTTCCCAGACCCGCTGCAGAGCGCCTTCGGCACGAAGAGTCTTGATGGTTTCCAGACCGGCAATGGACTCCACCAGCAAGGAGTGCCGCTGCGCAGTTTCCTTTTGGGTTCTGCGCGCCGCTGAACGCAATGGAAGCTGGATGATCAAGCCGAAAATGACAACCAGAACAGCGCCGGTAACTGGCACGGCGGCAACCGGTCCGGCGATCTGGTAAATCACGAAAACGAACAGGCCAAAGAAACACACATCTGTCAGCGTGGCGAGAGTGCTGGACGTGAAAAAGTCACGCACGGCATCAAATTCACGCAACTGGCTGGCAAAACTGCCGGTTGTTGTTGGTCTGTCGCCCAGTTTCAGCGCCATGGCATGCGAGAATAGTCTGGTAGACAGCAACACATCGGCCCGCCTGCCTGCCGCGTCCGTCAGCCAGTTTCGCATATTCCGGAACAGGAAGTCGAATAAAATTGCCAGGCAAACGCCGGATGCAAGGACCCAGAGTGTGGATATGGCCTTGTTGGGCAAAACCCTGTCGTACACATTCATGATGAAGAGCGGGGAGGCCAGAGCCAGTATATTGATCAGGGCTGCTGCCAGAATAACGCGAAGATAAGTTGGCCACAATTTGACGATCACACCCCAGAACCAGTGTCCGGTGAAATCTTCGGAAAGCTGGGTCTGATCAATTGTTGGCTTTGCTTCGGGCTTGACGAGGATCGAATAGCCTTCATAAGACGGGGCAAGGTTACGCAGGCGTATCGTTGTCTCGGTGCCTGTAACCGGATCATATATGTCAGCTCGATTTCCACGTTTCTTGCGCAGCAGTACGCAAGCTCCCTGATCTTTCAACAACAAGATTGCAGGCAGTGCGATCGGATGGATTTTGGCAAGGGGCCGTTTAACAATGGCGGCAGCATATCCGGCTCGTTGTGCAGCTTCCAGGAACAGGTCCGGTGTCAGCCTGCCGTCGACCAGAGCCAGTCCGGCCAGAACTCCATCGACCGAGACTTCGCGATCGAACAGACCGGAAAGGTACAATAGGCACCGCAGCAGGGGGTCCCTGCTCTTTAGCGACGAACTGTCATCGCCTGGGTGCACGTTCATTTATTCGGTATCCATTGGTCTCTACATCGCCATCAGGCGCGCGACGTTGCGTTTGCATTGCCGTCCGCCCGTTCCCCGTCGGGTTTTTGCCGGACCCCGCATCAGACGGTCAGTACAAAGGCCCCAAGCCAGTGCTGACGCGGTTTGGTTCGTAGCGTAGATGGGTTTCCGCCGCCGGAGTAGGTGGGACCTTCATCAAATCACGAGCATAGGCTTTGGCGGCAGGGCGGGATTTCAAATCCAGTGTTTTCAGCAACTGGCCTGTAGCAGCCAGTATTCTGTACTGCGAGAACTTGACGGCGGTTTCCGCTGTTGCAACAGAGCTCTGCGCAGAAAACCGGGTATTCTGTGTATCCAGAACGTCCAGCAATGAACGTTCACCGATTCCGAATTGCTGGGTATAGGAATTCACAAGACGCCCAATCGTGGATTCCTGCCTGCGCAATTCCTCCAGCCGGCTACGTTGCTGCCTGTACGTGTTCCACGACAGTCTGACAGCCTCTTCAACATCCCTGGAAATCTGGTGCAGTTTCATGCGGGTTTCGTCAACCCGGCGCACCTGTTCCTGAATGTTTGCCTTGTCTATGCCACCGTTCACCAGATTCCATGACATTACGAGGTTGCCCTGGAGGTCATTGTCCTGGCCTCGAACGCCCGAAACGTCCTCACCGGCAGATGCCCTGCCTTCCAGGCTTAATTTCGGGGCAAACTTGGCTTCTGCTTTGCGCACAAGTGCATCTGCCGCGTCAATATCGGCCAAGGCGATTTTTATCGACGGATTATTCAGGCGGGCGGCACCTATGGCTGCAGTCAATGACCGCGGCAAGCTTTGGGTGACACGCCTTGGTTCCGACATTCGTCCTGAAGGACTGCCTACAAGCTTGAGAAATCGCGTCTCGGAGGCGGTTAGGTCTTCCTTGGCTTCGACCAGTCTTGCGCGCGCCGCGTAGAGGCGCTCCTGCGCCTGATCCTTGTCAGCGGTACTCACCGATCCGCCGCTGGTGCCTTTGCCGATCCTGCCGAGCAAATGCCGGTGATAGGCGACATTCCTGCCGGCAATATCAACAATCCGCCTGAGGCGACGGATGTCCAGGTATTCTCGTGTAACCGCAAGAGCGATAAATTCGGTGCGTTCAAATACTCTGAGTGAGGCGCCGTCAACGCGAGCCGCCTGACGTTCCACTTCCGAGCGGCTTTCAAAGCCGTCGAACAGCAATTGCCTTGCAACTATGCTGGCATCCCGGCGCAGGAACACATGATTGTCATCACCG
>JBDNEZ010000290.1:0-2481 GCA_041690095.1 Anderseniella sp. | reverse complement strand
CGATGGCGGCGGCTGCAACTGCCGGGTCATCTGCCTGGGTGATCGGGCGGCCACTGACCAGAATGTCGGCTCCCGCCGCGCGGGCATCGCGCGGTGTGGCAATTCGTTTCTGGTCCTGCATATCGGCGCCTGCCGGACGCACGCCCGGCACGACGGTCATGAAATCGGCACCGCAGGCAGCCTTGATGGCGGCAATGTCATGTGGTGAACACACAACGCCGTCGAGGCCGGACTGCTTCGACAATTGGGCAAGCTTCACAGCGGTTTGCGCGGTGTCTGATGCGGGGTCAAAGCCTGCAGCATGAATATCCGCATCGGACAGGCTGGTCAGAATGGTAACGGCGATCAGTCTCGCCTTGCCGTCAACCGCCCTGGCGGCGGCCTCCAGCATGGCCGGTCCACCTGATGCATGAACATTTACAATCGCCGGTGCCGGCGCCAGCGCCAGAAGCGACGTCAATCCTTGCGCAACAGTATTGGGTATGTCGTGCAGTTTGAGATCAAGGAACACAGGCACACCTTGCGCGGCAACCTGCTCATACCCGGCCCTGCCGGCACGGTAAAACAGTTCCATGCCCACCTTGGCCATGCCGACATGGTCTTTCAACAGGCCCGCCATCGCCGCGGCGCGGGCCGGGTCGGGCGTGTCCAGCGCAACACAAATCGGATTCTTGAGCATGACTTCTCTTGGATTTTGACCTGGCACCGTGAACCGGTTCACCAGGCCTTGTTGGGTTGGTTGGCAACCGGCACAAGACCTGTTGCGTCACTGGTTTTGCGTTCGGCAGGAACGTCAGGTTTGGCAGTTTGGGCCAATCGTGCCGCCTTGCGCCATTTTCCCTGCCGCAACCACACCACAACTCCACCCACAATCAGGCCCGCGAACACGCCGGCAAACAGCAGCAGATAGACTGGCATGGAAACCATCAGCCAGGGATCGGTCTTGTTGATCGGGTCAAACGAGACGTCGATCCAGTGGCGATTGGCAACAGCAAAACTCACCAGCAGAATTGCCACCGGCGCTCCAATGATCCATGAAATTATACGTTTTGCCGTCACGACAATTTTTGCCTGTTCCAGTGTAATATCAACCCGGCTTGTTCAAATGCAACAGGCCTGTGGATGTTTAAAGGTTCTAACCGCCATTGAGGCGGTCGCGCAACTCCTTGCCGGTCTTGAAAAACGGAACCCGCTTGGCCTCCACCTTGACCGGTTCACCGGTACGCGGATTACGGCCCTGTCGAGCTTCGCGCCGTTTCACCGAGAATGCTCCGAAACCTCGCAACTCAACCCGGTTTTCATTCGCCATGGCACCGGTAATCTCTTCAAAAACGGTATTTACAATACGTTCCACGTCACGATGAAACAGATGCGGATGGCGTATTGCAATCTCCTGAATAAGCTCAGACTTGATCATGGCAAACAACTCCCCTTCAGGGTTACGACTGACTATGAAACTATTTTTGGCACAAGATCATGCGTTAGGAAATGAACTATCGCAAATCAGGGTGCCAAAGCACCAGCAGTCCGTCAAGCTTTACTGTCCGGGCCTCGAGTGCATCGGCTGCCGCGGAAAATCCGATCCAGCGGGCGAGTGTACTCAACCCGAACACCCCAAGACCACCAGTTGCCGAAGATGCTTCGGGCTCCCATTCGACAACTTTCATTTTCGCGGCGATGTCGTGCTGCGTACTGAGCCATTCAATCGCTTCATCCTCGCCACCCAGCTTGTCGACAAGTCCGGTGGTCAGGGCCTGCCGGCCGGTGAACACCCGGCCGTCGGAAATCAGCGTCATCTGGGCGGCAGACAACTTGCGGCGCTCTTTCACGAGGTCGGTGAACCAGACGAAGCTGTCACGGATCATTGCATCGGTTACGGCAAGTGCTTCCGCTGTCGGCTCGGAGAACATGTTCGGTTCCGCCTTGAGGGAACCGGACTTGCGTTCCTGCATGGAGATGCCGAGATTGCTCAACAACTGTTCAACCTGCGCCCATTGAAAGATCACCCCGACAGACCCGGTGATGGTATTGCCGCGGGCCACAATATGATCGGCAGCGATTGCCGTGATGTACCCGCCCGATGCAGCAACCGTATTCATGACCGCCACAACAGGCCTGTCCCTGGCGATGGCGCGCAGGCGCTCATAGATGGCTTCGGAACCGGCGGTGGTGCCGCCGGGGCTGTCAATGTGAACCAGCAGTGCCTTGACCTGCGTGGCTTTTTCAATATCGCGCAGCATGTCGAGGGTATTGGTATCGCCGGTGATCATGCCGGTCACCCGGATTCGTGCGATGTGGTCGCCGCGTTTGCCCAGGTCAAAGCCGGAGCCACTGCTGCCGTATGCCAGCGCCACCAGCGTCACGACGCCCAGTGAAATACATATGGCGCGCCAGAACGAAACCCGGCGGCGCAGTTTTCGGCGCGCAATCAGATTATCAGCATCAAGAGACATGGGACCTGCTTCCGGTTGGTTGGAACTG
>JBDNEZ010000289.1:0-5212 GCA_041690095.1 Anderseniella sp. | reverse complement strand
TAGAGAGCGCCAGAAAGCTGATCGTCGAAGACAGCCTGGAACCGGTCGCTCTGAAAGTCGCGCTGGGCCCCGAAATCGGGCAATGCTGCGGTGGATCGGTTGATGTGTCATTGCGATTGCTTGGCGACACTGAAATCGACCAGCTGGCGGGGCGGCTCGATGCGGAATTTGCCGCGCTGCCGCAGGTCTATGTGTTCGGGGCCGGCCATGTCGGTAACGCGTTATGCGAGGCGTTGTGCCTGTTGCCGGTACATGCCGTGCTTGTCGATAGCCGCCACGCAGAACTGCAGGCGGCTCCGCCGGGCGTCGAAACGCGGCTGACCGCACTGCCTGAAACGGTGGTTCGTGCAGCACTGCCGGCAAGTGCCTTTGTCATTGCGACGCATGACCATTCACTGGATTTTCTGATTGCCCGCGAAGCACTGGCGCGCAGCGATGCGGCCTATGTCGGCATGATCGGATCAAAGACCAAGCTTGGCTCGTTTGGAAACTGGATCAGACGCGAGGCCGGCGAGGCAACCGGCATTGACCGGCTGGTGTGTCCGATCGGCGGACCCGGGGTGCGCGACAAGCGCCCGGAAGTCATCGCCGCAATGGTGGCGGCAGAACTGATGCAATATTTGTTTTCATTGAAGGCAGATGGTGGTGTGCAGTCATCGGGGCAGTTGAAAATAGTGTGAGGCGATACATGAGCAATGACGTGAAACCGCGTATCGAACTCAAGGCGATCAGCAAGGCGTTTCCGGGCGTCCTGGCAAATGATGCCGTGAGTTTCAAGGTCGAGCCGGGTGAGATTCACGCCCTGCTGGGCGAGAACGGGGCCGGCAAGTCGACCCTGGTCAAGATGATCTACGGCATCATGCAGCCTGATGCCGGTGACATCATCTGGGATGGCGAACCGGTCACGGTGACCAATCCGAAGGCCGCCCGCAAAATGGGTGTTGGCATGGTGTTCCAGCACTTCTCGCTGTTTGAAGCAATGACCGTGCTGGAGAACATTGCGCTGGGCATGGACGGCTCGATTTCACAATCCAGCCTTGAAGAAAAAATCCGCGAGGTGTTGCACACCTATGACCTCAAGCTTGATCCGCACCGGGTGGTCAGCACATTGAGTGTCGGCGAGCGCCAGCGCATCGAGATTGTGCGCTCCCTGTTGCTCGAACCGCGGCTTTTGATCATGGATGAACCGACATCGGTGCTGACCCCGCAGGAAGTCGGGCAATTGTTCGAGACGCTGCGCAGGCTGTCGAAGACAGGGTGTTCGATCCTGTATATTTCGCACAAGCTGCACGAGATCAGGGATCTGTGCGAGGCAGCAACCATTCTGCGGGCTGGACAGGTTGTGGGCGACTGCGACCCGCGCCAGGAGACACCCAAGTCGATGGCGGAAATGATGATCGGCGGTAATCTCAAGCAGATCAGCAAAGCGGTAAAACGGGAATTCGGCGAGGACAGGTTTGTCGCTGACGGACTGACCATTGCCGGCGACGGTGATTTCGGGGTGGCGCTGGATGATATCTGTTTCGCGGTTCGCGCCGGCGAGATTTTCGGTATCGCCGGTGTGGCGGGCAACGGACAGAACGAACTGCTGCTGGCCCTGAGCGGCGAACAGCCCTCGGCGCATGGCAACGCCATCCGGCTTGACGGCAAGCCAATCGCGTCGATGGACGTGACGGGCCGCCGGAGTCTCGGCCTGTGTTCCGTGCCCGAAGAAAGAAACGGCCATGGTGCCGTGGTGGATTTCAACCTTACCGACAATACCCTCCTGACGGCTCGCGACAGGATGGGACTGGCCAGCCACGGCATTGTGCTTGGCCGCGCGGCCAATGCATTTGCGCGCATGGTGATCGACGATTTCGCGGTCAAGACAACGGGGCCGGGTTCGCTGGCCGGCTCGCTGTCAGGTGGCAATCTGCAAAAATTCATCATGGGCCGCGAGATACTGCAGAACCCGGAAGTGCTTGTCGTCTCGCAGCCGACGTGGGGGGTTGATGCAGGCGCTGCTGCCGCCATTCACCAGTCGCTCGTCGATCTGGCGGAAAGCGGGTCGGCGATCGTGGTGATCTCGCAGGACCTCGACGAACTTCTGGCAATTTCCGATCGCCTGGCGGTGATCAACGAGGGTCGGCTGTCGAAAACCCTGAAAGTCGGCGAGGCATCCATCGACGAGATCGGCCTGTTGATGGGCGGTGTGCACGGCGACCCGTTTGCAACGGCGCAAATGACGGAGGCGGTCCATGCTCATTGAACTTGAAAAACGCAAGGAACCCAGCACGGCAATGTTGTACCTGACACCGTTTATTGCGGTGATTGCGACCATGCTGGCCGGTGCCGTCATTTTCACCCTGATGGGCCTTGATGGGCTCGGAGCAGTGCGCAAGATCTTTCTGGCCCCGCTTGTCGACAGCTACAAATGGCAGGACCTTGGTGTGAAAGCGGCCCCGTTGATCCTGATCGGGGTGGGGCTGGCGATCGGTTTCAGGGCCAATGTCTGGAACATCGGTGCCGAGGGCCAGTATGTCATGGGCGGTCTTGCCGGTACCGGTGTCGCGCTGGCCACATGGGGCATGACCGGCTGGTGGATATTGCCATTGATGTGCATTGCCGGCATTGCCGGCGGTGCGGCCTATGCCGGCATTCCGGCGTTTCTGAAAACCCGGCTCAATGTGAATGAGATCCTGTCGAGCCTGATGCTGACCTATGTCGCGATACAGGTGCTGTATTACCTGATGCGCGGACCGTGGAAAGACCCTGATGGGTTCAACTTTCCCCAGACCCGGTTATTCAGTGATGACCAGATCCTGCCGACGGTGGTGTCGGGTACGGTGGTTCATCTGGGCGTGCCGCTGGCGTTTGCCGTCGCGGTCGCGGCCTGGCTGGTGATGACACGGTCGGTTTTCGGGTTTCAGATCCGGGTCGTCGGTGCGGCTCCGGCGGCTGCGCGCTATGGTGGTTTCAACACCAACAGAACCATCTGGGCTGCCCTTCTGGCCGGAGGCGGCCTGGCCGGTTTTGCCGGCATTCTGGAAGCTGCCGGACCGTTCGGTCAGATGGTGCCGCAATTTCCGACCGGATACGGCTTTACGGCGATTATCGTGGCGTTTCTGGGCAGGCTGCATCCGATCGGCATCGTGCTGGCCGGGATTATTCTGGCGGTGACCTATGTCGGCGGTGAGCTGGCGCAATCGTCAATCGGCCTGCCGGCCGCGGCAACCGGCGTGTTTCAGGCCATGATGCTGTTCTTCCTGCTGGCAACGGATGTGCTGGTGAAGTACCGGGTCAGGTTCGCTGCACCGGCCAGGGCAGGAGATGCAACATGACTGATTCACTGCTGATCTCGATCATCATGACTATCGTGGGGGCTGCGACGCCCATTCTGCTGGCGGCCCTCGGTGAACTGGTGGCTGAAAAAAGCGGGGTCCTGAACCTCGGTCTCGAGGGCATGATGCTGATCGGCGCGGTAACCGGGTTTGCTGTTACGGCAACCACCGGTTCTGCGCCGCTTGGAGTGGTTGCGGCGATGATTGCGTCTGCCGCATCAGCCGGGCTGTTTGGTTTTCTGACCCTCACACTGACTGCCAACCAGGTCGCGACGGGCCTGGCACTGACGATTTTCGGCATCGGGCTGTCGGCGCTGGCGGGCGGAAACTATGTCGGCCAGACCGTTGATGTCTTCGGGTCGGTGTTTCCTGCGTCTCTGGCTGAACATCCGGTGCTGCGGGTCGTCTTCGGATACAGCCCGCTGGTCTATGTCTCGGTGCTGCTGGTCGCTGGCGTCAGCTGGTTCCTGCGCAAAAGCCGGGCCGGGCTGATATTGCGGGCGGTGGGTGAGTCCGATATCTCCGCGCATTCGATCGGATACCCGGTCATAGCCGTGCGCTACATGGCGGTGCTGTTCGGGGGAGCCATGGCCGGCATCGCCGGTTGTTTTTATTCACTGGTGCTGACGCCGATGTGGGCTGAACAACTCACCGCCGGGCGTGGCTGGATCGCGCTTGCGCTGGTGGTGTTTGCCGGCTGGAGACCGATACGCCTGTTGCTTGGCGCCTATCTGTTCGGCGCGGTCATGACCCTGGAACTGCACGCCAAGGCGGCCGGATTCTCGCTTGTTGCACCTGAATTCCTGGCTGCAATGCCGTACCTCGCCACCATCGCGGTGCTGGCGGTCATATCGGCGCGAAAAGCCGGGAAATTGCTCGCGCCGGCCTGCCTCGGCAAACCGTTCAAGCCAAGTTCCTGACTATTTGTGCGCAATAACTGCAAACCGGATCAGGCAACTGGTCCGGTTTTTTCTGTTGCAGGTGCGGCGAGCAGTTGCCGTATCCGGTCCTGACAACGTTGGGCGGCAAATTCGATGAACAGCCGGACCTTGGGGTCCTGGAAGCGCTTGTGCGGATACAGACACGCAAGCTGTGCATCCACCGGCGGGGTCGCCTCCAGCAGCGGTACAAGCCGGCCGGCGCGCAGATGATCGGCAATGTCGAATTCAGGCCGGTTGATGATACCGTGGCCATGCAGGGCCCAGTCGATCAGCACATCGCCATCGTCGGAGTCGAACTGGCCCTTCACCTCATAGCGTGCCGGACCGGCAGCCATCTGCAAGGTCCAGTAGTATTCCTTTGAGCCGGGGAATCTGAGCAACAGGCAATTATGCTCGCCGGTGAGCAGGTCTTCCGGCTGCGCTGGTGCGCCGCGTCCGGCTATGTAGTCAGGTGAGGCGCATATCACGCGCGCGCACTGCATGAGGCCGCGCATGCGCAGATTGGAATCCTCTATGACGCCGAGCCTGAATGCCACATCGATGGCCTCGGTTGTCATGTCGACATGGCGGTCCGACAGCCGCAATCGAACCTGGACATCGCGGTAGGTGTTCTGGAATTCCGGGATCAACGGTGCAATCAGTCGCTTGCCGATGCCCAATGGGGCGGTGACGTGAATGACGCCTTTCGGATTGCCGGAAATATCCGCGACGGCATCCTCGGCATCCCTTACGGCCTCAAGGACTTTCACCGTGCCGTCATAAAACACGCGACCATGCTCGGTGGGCGTCAGCTTGCGGGTGGTGCGGTTGAACAGGCGTACGCCGAGATACTTCTCCAGTTCGCGAATGCGATTGCTGGCAACGGCAGGTGACACCCGCTGATCGCGCCCGGCTGCTGACAGACTGCCCAGTTCGAAGACGCGAACGAAGATCTTGATGTTTGCCAGGTAG
>JBDNEZ010000288.1:0-15477 GCA_041690095.1 Anderseniella sp. | reverse complement strand
TCGAACTGCGGGCTGGCCGAAATCGCGTGGGCGCAATGGCCCTTCTGCACGAACCCTCGAAAGCACCTCGGCGATGACCTGCTGCTTTTCCCGGGCAAACTCCACCAGCCCCTTGTAGATACCCTTGCCGTTTCGAGCATCGTTCATGCGCCAACGCAGCAATGGTTGATAGCGACAGGGGAGTATGGAGGCTTCATGTGCCCAGTATTCAAAGCAGCGGCGGTGTTTCGCTGTCAGTGTGTGCTTGTCCAGTATGGCCTTGTCGTAACTGCCGAGTCGTGAAAACAGCGGCAGGTAATGCGATCGTGACAGAACGTTGACACTGTCGATCTGCAACAGGTTCAACTTGTCGATGACTTTCGACAGCGCCTGCCACCGCGTCGCGCTGCCCGGTGCCGGTTGCGCGCCGGAGAAGCCTTGCGCGGTCAGCGCGAGACGGCGGGCGGATTTGAGGCTGATGCGTTGAGGTCTTGCCACGTTTAGAGCATGTTCTAGATACAACGCCCGCCGTCGACTTCCATGCACACGCCGGTGATGAAAGTGCTCTCGTCGGAGGCGAAGAACAAAGCCGCGTTTGCCATGTCCAGTGGTGTCGACAATCTCCCCATGGGAACACTTGAAACGAAGGCAGCGCGCATTTCATTGGTGATTTCACCACCCATGAACGCACCCAGCATCGGTGTTTCTCCCGCTACCGGGCACAAGGCATTGACGCGAATCTGGTCGGGAGCCAGCTCGACGGCCATCGCCTTGGTCATGGTGGTTACGGCGCCTTTGGAGGCGTTGTACCAGACAAGTCCGGGGCGAGGGCGCAACGCTGCTGTAGACGCGGTGTTGATGATCGAGCCCGAGCCCTGTTCGCGCATCACCGGTACAATCGCTTTGGTGGACAGGAAAATCGACTTCACATTGACGTCGAAAATGCGCTGAAAGGTGTCTTCATCCACGTCCAGCATCGGTTGATTGGTCTGCGGCATGCCGGCATTGTTGATCATCACATCGATGGTCTTGAACTGGCTGACCGTTGAGTCCACCAGGTTCTGGATGTAGCCGGAATCAGTTACGTCACAATGTATATAGATGCATGGGGTTCCGCTGCCCGACACTTCTCTGGCAAGTGCTTCGCCGGCCTTGTCGTTGATATCGGCGATAACGGTATTTGCGCCTTCTGCAGCAAATCGGCGGATCATGCCTTCGCCGAAACCGGAGGCACCGCCGGTGACAATCACTGTCTTGTCTTGCAGTCTCATTTGAGTGGCTTCTCCATATTGATCAGGTGTTCGTCAAAACCATAACGCCCATAGACTTCACGCGCGATGGTGTTTTTCGCCAGTACGTTGATACGCAGCCATTTTGCTCGTGCTGCCCGCGCCAGGGCTTCGGCGTCTCGCAGTAATGCCATGCCCAGACCTTGACCGCGAACTGCTTTCGCCACGGCAATTTCGCTTATATAGGCGTAGTCGAATGCCAACTCGTCGGCTTCTTCGTTGGGCACCTTGGTGAACGTAACGCAATAGCCGACCGGCTCAACTTCCTGCCAGCCGATTCGGATGCGGCCGGCATATTCCCGGCAGTCCTTTTTTATGTCGTCAATATACCATCCGGCGATCTCGTCGGGCGCGATCATGCGGTCATAATAGGCGGTTTCATGACTTTGCAACTGACGTATCAACCGAACCAGATGTGCTTCGTCCTCGTCTGTGTAGTCGCGGATGTCCATTGCTGTCGACATGGTCAATGTTAACTTGCCATTCATTGTAAAATTCAATTCAAATTGTATTCTTCGGCGCGCAATGAGACACTGACTTCAGCGTTCAGTCCAGCATTGAAAAATGTTCGAGACGACTTCGCCGGGCTGGTTGTCCTTTCTGAGGGGTGAGGATGGTCAGCTGACGAACAAGCGAAGTACGCATGACGGCAGCGTTGGTTGAGGGGCCAGCGCTGCCGTTGCCTTTTCAGCTACCGGTAACTTCAAGCTGTTAGCGGCAAACCGCTGGCCCGTTTGACCCTTCTTATGAGTCCATGACCTGAAGCGCCATGAGCCCGATTTTTTGATGCGGTTTTTGGGTCAAAAGCCGTTTCAAACTTTTAAGAAATCGTCTCGGTCATGATAAACAGCTTCAGCGGGTACGGCTTCACTTGTCTTGAGTGCGCTCGAGTGACGATACAGCGTCGAGCAGTACGGACATACAATCTCGTTGTCATCACCCATGTCGAGAAACACATGCGGATGATCAAACGGCGCGCTGGCACCGGTACATTCAAATTCGTGCGCGCCGATCTCTATTACGGATACGCCCATGTCATTGTGAAATTTCGGTGTGCCGATTCTCGCCATGTACCTGTTTGCCTCGGGATTTGCGCGGTTCGCAGAATTTCTTGTGTTGATGGAACTGCGTTTGGTTATAGCTGTTACAGCGGCGATAGCATAAATTGGGGTGGGCGGCCAAGCCCGTAACGCTAACCGGAGCCAGATGCCTTGCCCAGTTTCATGTCGGATAATGTCAAGATTGCCTATGAGGTGCACGGGGAAGGTGATCCAATAGTGCTGATTCATGGATTTGCCTCCAATGTGCGGACCAACTGGCAATCCACCGGTTGGATCGACCTTTTGGCAAAAGCCGGCAGGCAAGTCATCGCACTTGACAATCGCGGTCATGGCAAGAGCGACAAGCCACATGACCCGGTGCGATATACGTCCCGTGAAATGGCGCGCGATTCCAGTAGATTGATCGATCACCTTGGCCACGAGACCGTGGACGTCATGGGATACTCCATGGGCGCGCGTCTCACCGCCATGTTGGGTATCCACCATGGCAGTCAGGTTCGTTCGCTGGTGATTGCCGGGCTGGCCGGCAATATGATCAGCGGTGTAATCGGGTCCGAAGAGATTATTGCGGCGCTTCAGGCCACTTCGCTGGCGGAAGCCCGGGGAGTGCAAGGCATCGCTTTCAGAACATTTGCCGAACAGACCGGCTCGGATCTGGAAGCTCTGGCTGCGTGCATGGCGTCGCAACGAAGCGTGATCAGCGAAGACGAGCTGGCGCAAATCAAGGTTCCAACCCTGATTGTGGCCGGCGACCAGGACGAGCTGGCAGGTTCCGTCAGCACGCTTGTGGATGCCATCCCATTTTCTGAAGGTGTCGTATTGCCCGGCAAGGATCACATGAAAGCGGTTGGTGACAAGACATACAAGCTTTCCGTGCTGGATTTTCTGGACAGGCGCCCATGACTTCAGAGCAGCCGATTGAGTTTACCGGTTCTGAAGGAAATCGGCTGGTGGGAGACGTATACGCGGCAGAAAACCCGCGTGGTCTTGTGCTTCTGGCGCATGGCGGCGGGCAGACACGGCACTCGTGGGGAGGGACCGCGCGGGCGCTGGCGGCACAGGGAATCACCGCCATTACCATGGACCAGCGCGGCCATGGTGACAGCGAATGGGTTTCAAGCTCGGCCTATGATTTTCATGCATTTGCCAACGACATGACCTGCGCTGCTCATCAGATCAAGATGCAAACCGGATTGAAACCGGCCATAGTCGGTGCTTCACTGGGCGGCCTGGCGGGGCTATTCGCGGCTGGCAGTGAAGGCGGCGATGAGACTTTTGCTGCTCTTGTGCTGGTGGACATCACGCCAAAGATGAAAGTGGACGGGGTTCGCCGCATTATCGGTTTCATGTCGGAGCATTCACAACAAGGCTTTGCCAATGTCGAAGAGGCCGCCGACGCCATTTCTGCCTATCTTCCGCATCGGCCACGGCCGACTGACCTGTCGGGTTTGTCAAAGAACCTCCGCAAGGGTGATGACGGCAGACTTCGCTGGCACTGGGATCCGAAATTCATTTCAACGAGAGCGGACGCAGAAAAACACGCCAGGGAGGTTGAAGCGGAAGGGTTTGAGGCGGCCGGCCGGTTGAAAATGCCGGTTCTGCTGGTGCGCGGGCGTGAAAGCGAACTGGTAGGTGAAGCTGAGGTCGAAGCCCTGATGCAGGCAGTTCCACACGCTGAATTCGCCGATATAGCCGGCGCGCGTCACATGGTTGCCGGTGATCGCAATGACGTGTTCACAGATGCTTTACTGACATTTTTTACGGAGTTGACTTGGCGTTGACGCTTTTGCGTACTAAATGATGGTCTTAACACCCGCTGGGCCATGATGCTCTTGCGTGGTGAACCGGAGGTTGTTCAAATGCCAACATCGATTGCAGCAACTGCAAAACTGACATCTGTTGATCCTGTCTGGGACCGTATTCGGCAAGAAGCAGAGGCGGCAACCAGGGCAGATACGAGCCTTGGCGGTTTTCTGTTCACCTCGGTTTTGAACCCGTCAAGTTTTGAAGAAGCGCTTTGTCATCGTCTGGCTCAACGGCTCGGAAATGCGGATATCGGTGCCGAGCTTATCGTGCAGGGCTTTGAAGATGCGCTGGACGCCGACCCGGATATCGGTGGTGCTGCGCGCGCCGACCTGCTGGCTGTGTTTGACCGTGATCCGGCGTGTGATCGCTACATTGAACCATTGCTGTACTTCAAGGGATTTCAGGCACTGCAGACCTATCGCATGGCACACAGGCTGTTCAAATTAGGCCGCAAGGACTTCGCTTACTACCTGCAAAGCCGGTCTTCCATGATTTTCGGCACGGATATTCATCCAACATCCCGGATTGGTCGCGGTATCATGATCGACCATGCCCATTCCATTGTCATCGGCGCGACTGCGGTGGTCGAAGACAACGTATCCATGCTGCACTCGGTGACCCTTGGCGGGACGGGAAAGGCTGGAGGCGACCGACATCCAAAAGTGCGTCACGGTTGCCTGATCGGTGCCGGCGCGTCAATTCTGGGGAATATCGAGATCGGTCACTGTTCGCGTGTCGCGGCGGGCTCGGTGGTGCTGCATGACGTGCCGCCAAATCGCACGGTTGCCGGCGTGCCGGCAAAAGTTGTCGGCTATGCCGGCTGCGATGAGCCCGCGCGCCGTATGGATCACAACATATCGAACGAAGGTGCGGACAAGTTTGCCTGAAAATCATTTCGATCCCGATGTTTGGGGGTTGTTCCTGGAGTGTGAACGCGGTTAAACCCTGTCCCTTGGATGTGCTGCAGTTTTGCGTGCTATGTGCCTGCTGCAGATTTTTGATTTGATGCTTGAAGAGGCCGACATGACACCTGATGAAATTGCAAAGCTGACGCGGTTCCTGCAAAAAACGTTTGATCAGCCGTCAGTTCAAGTGCGAAAGCGCCCGCAGAAGGACGATTCCGGCGAAGTCTATATGGGCGAGGAATTCATTGGCGTAATCTACCGCGACGACGAAGACCCGGATGATCTGTCCTACAACTTCCAGATGGCGATTCTGGATTTTGATCTGGAGTAGGCCGGCGCAAGGATTGTGCGGGCTGCTGATGGATCAGGGTGATTTTTGTTCGAATCAACCAAGAATAATCATCCCGGCTGAATTGTTCTGAACATGTTGGCCAGCGCGAGGCGGACATTGCGTTCGATCAGCGCCCACTCTTCCAGATGACTGCGCGCAAACCGCATACGCAATCTCATGTTGCCAGGCAGTGACAAAGTGCGCTCGCACAGAATCGGACCCAGTACCGATGGCTTGCGGTCGCAGCGATGTACAATGTGGTGGCCATCAACAGTTGCCACAAATAGCGTGAGATCTGCGTACGGCGAGTTTTCCTTGAACTTGTAGCGCAACAGGTTGCCGTCTACCTGTTCCGGTTCTCCATCAAAATAAACCGGGTAAATTTCACCATAGCGCTCCACGGGCGTCAGATCATCCCTGGTTGCCGGTTCGAAGGTCAGGATAATCCAGTCGTTGAATTCCCGTGGTGATCCGGGGAGCCGGGGAATGCTACCTGGCTGATACGGCCATGGCAGCAGCAAATCCAGTTTGACGATATTACCGAGTGTCCGTCGATTGACCCTGGTTACCAGACGGGTCGGGGCGACAACTTCTGCAGTGTCGAAACGATAGCGGGCCAGAACAGGAGTTGCGTCAGCATTGGTCACCTGCTGCGGTGTTGCAAACAGCAGGTCGCGATCTGCCAGAAACCGCCATGCGATTATCAAGGCGCCGGTGACCACAACCAGAGCGATGAATGTGACCATCATCCTGCCGATTGATCGCTCTTGCGGTCCATGTTGATACGCGCTGCGTCTGTGCCGGTTCATTGGATCAATAGGTACTTCTTCTTATACAACTCACCGAATTGGTATGCCTGTTGCAAGGGTTGGGTGCAAGCACGTTGAGGGCTGCCTGATTTTGCCAACTGATGGCGGAAAATTGCTGTTTTATGGCCTTTGTAGTGCGCGGTGGGTAAATTTTTGGGATGTCCCGCGATGACATATGACACATTTTTGGCGATCATGGGCTTTGGTTTGACGGCAGCGGGGCTGGTGCATTCGGGCTGGTTGTGGTTGGGGCACACGAGGCCTTCATTCGCTAGCCTGCTTGAAGGCGGACCTGCCCTGTCGACGACGTTCCGGGTTATTGCCGTCATGCTGGCAGCACCGCTGATCCTGGCCGGTGGTGCAGCCCGCCTGATGGACAATGGCTGGCGCCATGTGGCTGGTATGCTGGCCGGGTTCGTGTTGTCTTGCGTGTGGTGTTTCATGAACGGGATCGTGCTAGTTGTCAGTCTTGGTTTATTGATAACAACTTGATCACACGGAAAGTGCACGCGAAACTCCCATGAATATTTACGAGTTTGAAGGCCATCGGCCGCAAGTACCGCAGGAAGCCCCATATTACGTGGCACCTACGGCAGCCCTTATAGGCAAGGTACGCCTGAACCGGCTCTCGAGTGTGTGGTTTGGGGCGGTGCTTCGAGGTGACAATGAACTGATTGACGTGGGTGAGGAAACCAACATTCAGGATAATTGCGTGTTGCATACCGATCCGGGGTTTCCGCTTACCCTCGGACGAGGAGTTACCATTGGTCACCTGGCAATGCTGCATGGATGCACGGTTGGTGACAACACGTTGATCGGCATGGGTGCAACCGTCATGAACGGTACGGTCATTGGCCGCAACTGCATTGTCGGTGGTCACGCCCTGATAGGTGAAGGCAAGACCATCGCAGACAACTCGATGGTGCTGGGTGCTCCGGGGCGGGTTGTAAAGTCGCTGGATGACAAGGCTGAAGCCGCCTTGCGCGCCGGTGCGCAAACTTATGTGGACAAGGTTCACCGATATGCCCGTGACAACGGGCTGAAACTGCTGGAAGTCTGAAAACCGGCAAGCTTCATTCCGATGGCGGCTCAAAAAAGCGGGGCCAGCATCAGGTGGGAATGATGCTGGCCCCTGGGACCCGGTGGGTGGGGGATGGGGAGGGGATGCCGACCGGGCCGTTCCGTATGTTCCTGTCGTTCAGATCATCACCTTGCAGCTGGATCTGTATTTGCGAATTATTGCGTTCGCCGGATCAATGGGCTCCGGCGATCGTGTTTTTGTCTTTTGCATAACGGGTGCTCATCGATACCCAGATGCGTGGGTTTTTCTGGGATTGGCGCTTGAGATACTCGTATCCGGTCTCTGACCAGCGCAGGACTGTGCTGCGGCGATTGTCGAGAATGAAATCACCACCGTCCGAGCGCACCAGCAAGACTGCGTGGCCGTTACCGTTTTCATCGAAAACGACCGTGATGAGCAGCGCTTCGGGCGCAAAGCCGAGACCTTCCAGATAGCGCTTCTTCATGAGAACGTAGTCTTCGCAATCACCCGCGATTGACGGGTATTCCCAGCGTTCAGGGGTGCCGTAAAAGTCCATGTCGGTTACCGGTGCAATCTTGTCGTTGACAAAATTATTGACTTCAACCATCTGGGCCCAGGTCTTGTTGTTCAGTTCGGCCTGTGTTTCGGCGTTGCCGACATTACGGCATTCCGCTTTGTAGCGGGCACAGAACTGGACAAAGCCGATTGGCGGCAACGTCACACCAAATTCTGGTGCATGAATGTTTGAGTCAACGGTCAGATTTCCGGATTTTTGTTTGTTGTAGCCATGCGCCGGCAGTGCGGTGATCATCATCGCCAGGCAAAAGGCAATCCCCTTTAAAGTCTTCATTTGTAACGCCCCATCTTTTTTTATTGTGGGGCAGAAGTTACCGGATGAAATTTGAGATTCAGCTAAATAGATGTGCCATATTTGAATCGTTTGACGGGAATTCTGTTAATGATGAAGCAGATGCTAATACCAGATATCAGTAACAGCGACCCATTTCACCGGAGCGATTTTTTCCGCCAGCAAGGCGCGTGTCGCGCCGTGGTACATGTACCACAAGCGGCGCGCAACGTAGCCGGCGGGAAAAAGCGCCCGACCCTTCGGGTGGGTCATAGCGGCCCATCGGGTGCGTTGCATTGCTTGCCCGATGCACCGCATCGTGCTGCGCACTGCGCCTGCCCGAGTGAACCGCTATGATCCCATGAAACGGGTCGCTGTTACTGAGATCTGGTATAATACCAGATCAGGATAATTTGTGGGTGTATCAGCCAGAAATCACAAGCTGATGTTTTGCAAAGTGACAAAGCAACAAACAGGCTCCGGTTTGCCGCGTGGTATCCTGAAGTAAGAAAACCCGTCAAGGCAGTGTGCTTCAACGGGTTTCGGATGAATTGAATATAATCGGAATGGTTTACATAATTGCGTGTTCGTCCAGTTTTACCGATTCTATCTGGCGCATGAATTCAATGCCGATACCATCTGCAGTAAAGCGAACCACGCGACCGCGCATCTTTCCCAGGGAAACGTAAGTGCCGATGCTTGGCAGGACGCTGGTCTTCACCGATGCACCTGAAACAGAAATATCAACAACCTCGCATTCGTATTCGCGGCCATCGCTCAGTGTGATCTGCGAGGCGGTATTCTTCGGCGCATAGCGTTCGTCGCGCCGGTCGTCACCATCGTAAGTCTCAAACCACTCCAGGCGGCGCTCCATACGTTCGCGACGCCTGCCGGTGAGATTGAACGCCAGATAAAACCCGCCTTCTATGGTGTTTTCGAGGTTCCCGTCGACCCGGCCGATGGCTTCCAGGTAAGCAATCACCGGAGTTCCCGGTTCAGCCGCATTGTCGCTCAGTAGCCTTGCCCCATCAGCATCGATGCTGGAGACCTGACAGGGATACTCGCTCATGTCAGGGAGCATATAGCGCCCGAAGATTATTTTTTTGGCCGTCTCGGATGATGTTGCTGAGGTGTTCGACTCAGTGTCTACTGAAAATTCACTCACGTTGACAGTCCTCTGCACGGTGCGACGAAGTTATACTTCTAGCGAAAGAACCAACCGGCAGTTCTCCCGAGGGAATGCCAGTTTAAGCGAGTGTACGTAAATGCAGCCTTAACGGAACAGCGAAATCGCAATCCAACTGGTTCGCTGCCATCTCACGCTGCCTGAAAGCATGAGAATGTGATTATGAACCGCGAACCGGATTGTCGGTTTTGCCGCCTTCTATAACGCGCAGAAATCCCGTTTGGATGCCACGGTTGTCGTCGTTGCAGCAATGCGCAGTCGAAACCGGTTTGCCAGGCAGTTGATTGCCCCACAGAATTCGGGTCATGCGTACATGGAATTGCACCAGAGGATCTGCGGACAGACCGCGTGCATCCAGAAACGGTGCCATGGTTGCAAGGACCTGAACATCCGTATCATCGGCGGAAATAACCGGTACCGCAGCGAATTCAAAACTGAGTTCCCTGCCGGAGAAGGACTGTGCGACGAAATGGGCAATGCATGGCCGCTTCTTTGCGACCACCGTATCGAGGCTGCGAACGATGGTTTCGCGATCGGTATCTGACCCGTCGTTGAAGGCTGTCGTTCCGGTTAACTGCCGGCCTGTCATTTTGCAGGCTGCAGATCCTGCCAACCGGTATACATAAGACATGTTTTGCGGATCGCGCTGCAATATGCATGTCCATGGCAAGATGGCAGCCAGATCCCGCATGGAGATAGCGGACCTTGATGGCGCGGGGTTTTCGCCTCTGATGCATTCCCATGTGTTGAACAGCTTTCGGCTGGTGGGATGCAGAATCGCATCATCAGCGACGTCATTGTAAAATTGGGTCGTGCCTGACATATAGGTCACCTGCCTGACTGGTATCTTGTAGTTGTATCAAAGCTGAACGTAGCTAACCCGTCGTTGCAGGCAGCGTGCCAGATGGAAGAAAAGCAGACAGGCAATTTCATGAAAGACGAGGAACCTCCTGAAAATGGAGAAATTCAGCCAGCATCGCTCACTCCAGCTCAAATTGAGAGACTGCGTTTGCGGGATAGGCAGTCACCGGCTATAAATGCACCCAATGTGGTGCTTTTGCTGTCCGCAGTGCTGCTGGCGATGCATTTATGGCTCCAGTTGGTCAGTGATGAGTTTGCCAATCGTGTCATTCTGACACTGGCGTTCGTGCCGATGCGCTTTCAGGTCCAGCCGGAATTTGGCGGTCAGTTGCTGCCGGGTGGCGAGATTGCCCGGGTTACCTCTTTCTTTTCATACGCGTTGCTGCATGGCAGTTGGACTCACCTTGCCATGAACATGGTCTGGATGCTGGCATTCGGCTCGGTTGCCGCAAGGCGATTGGGCCCGGTCAGGTTCATTGGCCTTTCACTGCTTGCAGCAGGAGTTGCAGCGGCTTTCTCTTTGGCCCTGAGCTGGGGCACAGGCGCTATCCTGGTTGGCGCATCGGGTGCCATTGCCGGTCAGATGGCTGTGGCAGTGCGACTGATTTTCGCCCATGGCGGAACACTGTCGTCCAGCCTGCGCAAGGACCTGAGTCTGGTGCCCCCGGAGCCTTTGTTGCGCCTGTTTACAAACGGCTCGGCGGTTGTATTTATCGTGATCTGGCTGGGTATCGACATGTTGTCGGCATCATCAGGTTTGATGAGTGATGCACGCATTGCCTGGGAAGCCCATTTGGGTGGTTTCCTCACCGGGTTGCTGGTGTTTGGGTGGCTCGATCCGGCCAGAAAGCAATTGAATTGATTAATACCAGATCTCAGTAAGAGCGACCCACCCGAAGGGCCGGTCGGTTTTTCCCGCCAGCTACGTTTCGCGCCGCTGGTGGTACATGTACCACGGTGCGACACGCGCCTTGCCGGCGGAAAAAATCGCTCCGGTGAAATAGCTCGCTGTTACTGATATCTGGTATTAAGCGTGTTGTCCGGCGCCTGCGTGGTGTCCAGTTGTGTTGAGGCCGATGCGGGACCTCAGCGTTTATTGTGCTCAAGGCAAGCCATTGATGAAACAACTGATTAAGGGTTTTGTGCCAATGATCGCGCATCAAGCGTTTGAATTTCGTAATTGTGCACGGGGTAAGCATCGGTAATGAATGCTGCGGACATCATAAAACAATACGGACGTGGCGTTCCTGCAATCGTGCAGTCCGCAAAGATAGTCGATGTGTGCGAATATATGCTGTCGTGCCATGTGCCTGGAACTGTCATACTGAGTGAATATGGCGAGGTCAAAGGCACCCTGTCACAGAATGATATTATCAATGCGTCGGGCAGGCTTGGGTCGGCGGTGTTGCAGATGGTTGCCAGTGATCTGGTTCGCGATCTGGTACCGGCGTGCGAATCGACGACGCAGATTATTCAGGTGATGGAACTGCTGAACAACACTTCTTCAGAATTTGTACTGGTTACCGAAGATGGTGAGATCAAGGGAATGATTACGCTTGCCGACGTACTGGACCTGCTGCTTCACGCAGTGAGCGAGATGGATGAAGCTGCGGCCGACAAAACACCACAACCAGCGGCGACCGCCAAGACAAGCCCACCAGTGGGAACCACGCCACACGCACCAGCTATCGCCGCGGCACGACCAGTGCAGAATGCTGTCAGAACCTCGGCCTGACATTCGGCGGTCAATAGTCAGTTCCTTTGATATTGCTCTAACACTTTGGAATCGAGCATCTTTATCCGAACTGATGATTCCATCTGATTGTATGATGCTCTAGTTTTTGCCGTATGTCGCTTCAGGGTCTATTTTTCGAACATTATCGATTGTCGTGAGGCTGCGATCCGCATTCACCTGCCGGTAGAAGCAGGTTGCCCGGCCTGTGTGACATGCAGCCCCGTCTCCGGCTACGCGTACTTCCAGCACCAGAACATCCTGATCGCAGTCTGTTCGAACGCGTTCAACATGTTGCAGTTGTCCGGATGTCTCGCCCTTCTTCCATAGCGACTTGCGAGAGCGTGAATAATAATGCGCCAGACCTGTTTCGAGGGTAAGCGCCAGGCTTTCCCGGTTCATGAATGCGAACATCAAGGGCGCATTGGTCGCGGCATCAATCGCCATGGCGGGAATCAGGCCAGCGTCATCAAATCGGGGTGCAAACACATTGCGTTCCTCAACATCTTGAATGCCGGCCTGAGAGGGAAACGGTGTGTCAGTCAAGCAAGTTTCCCTCGCAGATGGACAATGTGTCAGTCGGACTGGCGGTACCGCACCATTTCCATGAAGCGAGCCTGCATCGCCGGCAGTGTTTTGAAATCACCGGTGAACCGCGTGGTCAGCGTGGACGCATCACGCTTCTGCACACCGCGCATGGACATGCAGTTGTGCACCGCTTCGACCATCACAGCAACACCACGCGCATCCAGTTGAGTATCAATTGCATGCACAATCTGGGCGGTCAGGTTTTCCTGCGTCTGCAGACGACGTGAGAAAATCTCAACGACGCGGGCCAGCTTCGACAGCCCCACGACGCCATTATTTGGCAAATAGGCAATATGCACATGGCCGTGGAATGGCACCATATGGTGTTCGCAATGTGAGAAAAACTCGATATTCCGCACCAGGACGATGTCATCGTAACCGCCGACATCTGCAAACGTGCGCTGCAATGCATCACGGCTGTCCAACTGGTAGCCTGAGTATAGTTCGCCATATGCCTTGAGCACACGCCTTGGCGTGTCCAGCAGACCTTCTCGTTCGGGATCATCTCCCGCCCATGCGATCAGTGTGCGTACGGCTGCCAGGGCTTCTTCTTCAGATGGTTTTTCAATTGCCGGGCCAGACCCGATATCTGGCTTTGCAGCACTTATGTGTTTAACGACAGCGTCCATTCGGGCCTCGGTACAGTCTTGCAGGGTCAGGGCTAAATAAATTGCTTTAACGCTGGTTTGTCTGTTCAGGTTCACTCAACTAGCAGCTGATTCACCAAAACAGTGATCGATTGTTCGGTCTTAGCATAAGCTTTGCCAGCATCCAAAAAAAGAGATTGTGGCGGTGGTTTACATATTCATGACTTGTGGACAGGATATGGTTGAAAGAGGCTGGTAATACAAGCAACTTCGACCCATATTGACTGGTGCCATGATAAACGACGTCTACAACAAGCAGATTCTGGGATTTGCTGCCGATATTCCCCGTCTCGGCAGACTGCCTGCGCCACAGGGCACGGCTGTTGCCCATTCAAAATTGTGTGGTTCCAAGGTGACTGTTGACCTGGTGCTGGCAGATGGTGTGGTCTGTGATTTTGCCCATGATGTGAAAGCATGTGCGCTGGGGCAGGCGTCTTCGTCTATTATGGCGCGCCATGTTGTCGGCTCATCACCCGATGAACTACGTGCGCTTCGTGACCAGATGTACGATATGTTGAAAGACAATGGTCCGTCTCCAGGTGGCAAGTGGGCTGATCTTGAAGCGCTGTCGCCCGTGCGTGATTTCAAGGCGCGCCATGCCTCTACCCTTTTAACCTTCGACGCAGTCTGCAATGCAATTGACATGGCGGAAGGTAAATCGGCTGAGGACAAGGCCCGGTCAGCCTGATTTTTTCTGCGGTTGTGGCGGCGACGGGAACCGGGAGGTTTTTTCCAGCACGTTGAGGTCCTTGTGATTGCGCATGTACTGCTCTGATGCATCACGCAATGGCTGGTAGTCCCATGGATACCAGTTGCCTTTTCGCAATGCCTGCCAGACAGCAAGCCTCACCAACTGGCTTTCCCTGATTTCCGCTTCCAGTTTTGACGGATTCCAGCGGGCCGCTGCCATTGACCTGAACTTTCGCACAATTTCAACGTGGTCAGGATGATCGGACAGATTGGTCAGTTCACTCGGGTCATTTGAAAGATCGAATAACTGATCCGGGTCCGGTCGTGATGCGGTGTATTTCCAGTTTCCCTGACGGATCATGAACAGCGGCGCAAGACAGCCTTCCGCTGTCAATTCGGCATAGATGGCGTGCTCGGGATTTTCCGAGCCACCTTCAAGCAGGGGCAGCAGTGATTGCCCGTCCAGCGTCGCAGCATGATCTTTACGCCCGGCGATGTCGCTCAGGGTTGGCACGATATCAAGCAGGGATGTGGGTTGCGCGATCCGGCGCGCGTCATACCGGCCCGGCGCATACACAATCAGCGGGACCCGTGAGGAATGCTCCATGAAGCTCATCTTGTACCACAGGCCGCGCTCACCCAGCATGTCTCCGTGGTCGGACGTGAACATGATAATGGTGTCATCGCTCAGTTTGCAATCGTCCAGAGTGTTCAGAATTCTACCGACATGATCGTCCAGATACGAGATGTTGGCGTAGTAGGCGCGCCGGGCATTGCGGATGTCGCGGTCAGAGATGTCATAGTCATCCATTGCCGATACCTTCCACAATCGCTGGCTGTGGGGGTCCATGTCGTCATAGGCAATGGCCGGGGTAAGTGGTGCGTCTATGTCGGCGTCCGAATACAGGTTCCAGTAGTTTGCGCGCGCAGCGTAGGGATCATGCGGATGAGTGAATGAGGCGACCAGGCAGAACGGGCGCTGTTCCGGGTTGCGCGCATAATCGTATATGCGCCGGCAAGCCTGAAAGCCGACTTCATCGTCATATTCAAGCTGGTTGGTCTGCTCGGCGATGCCCGCCTGCTTGACCGAGAGCAGGTTGTGATACCACCAGTCCACGCGCTCCTGCGGCTTGCGCCAGTCGGGGGTCCAGCCAAAATCTGCCGGGTAAATGTCGGTTGTCAGCCGTTCCTCAAAACCGTGCAACTGATCGGGGCCAACAAAATGCATCTTGCCGGACAGACACGTGCGATAGCCCTCGAGCCGCAGATAATGGGCAAAGCTGGGGATCTGCGAGGCAAACTCGGCTGCGTTGTCATAGACCCGGTTGCGTGACGGTAATTGTCCCGACATCATTGCAGCGCGCGCCGGTGCACACAGCGGGCTCGGGGAGTAAAAATTCTCGAAAACCACACCACTTTTGGCCAGCCGGCCGATGTTGGGAGTCTTGACCACGCCATGTCCGTAGCACGACAGAAACAGCGCAGACAGTTGATCAACCATGATGAGCACAATGTTGGGTTTGTTTTCAGACATGGTGAGTTCCTATATGAACGGATGTAAGCTGAGCGTCACGATAGCGTTCGAACACGGAGCAATGGATTGAAAGACCGACCGTTTCCAGTGAAGCCGCGACAAGGCCTCGTGGCATCGGCAATGCTGATCCTCATTCGCGGCTATCAACTGAGCCTTTCATATTTTTTCGG
>JBDNEZ010000287.1:0-14695 GCA_041690095.1 Anderseniella sp. | reverse complement strand
TGGGCCACCATCCGGCTGTATGAGATTTCTCGACCATTCGTGCCTCCAAAAACAAGATTATATTGTGGCTGGAAATATGAGCTTTCAATCGTCAGGTCGCATTGATTTTGATCAACAGGAGGTAAAAATGAAAATTTCCCAGGTTCGCTCAAATCCCGTTAGTGGCTACAAGCCAGGCATTTACCAGTATCAGTCCAAAAGAGTGACCTGAACACCATATGGACCCTTGTCGCCGTCCAATTGCTTGAACCTGAGATTCGAGCCGACCTCCAGGCGCGGCCACGCATCCTTGGTCATGCTGTCCCGGTCGAAATACACCTCGTGACCATCTTCACACTCGATAAAGGCATATCCTTCCTCTGTGAATATCCGGGCAAGCCGGCCGTGCTGCACGTCCGGATGGCGTTTAGTCCTGTGCGCGTCCATCCTGCGGACCCGGTCTTCCAGCAATCTTTTCGCTGCATCAAAAGAATCCCGGATCGCTACATAGATATCTTCATGGGCGTGGTTGACGCCTGCCTCTCGCGTTACAGATATGTCATCTCCCGGCACCGACAAATCAATCCGAATTTCATAAATGCGCCCTTTTCTCTTGTCGCGGTGTGGTGCATCGACAACAACACGGCACCCAATAAGCCGGGGATGAAATTTTTCCAGATCGTCAATTCTTCCGAGGATATCTTTTCCAACAGCTTCGGACTGTTCGACATTCTGAAAGCTCACTTGCGGCTCAATTTGCATTGTATGACTGCCTTGTTCATCGCCCTAACGGCTTCCGGGAAACCCCTGCTTGGCTGATCCAAATGATACAGCCATCATCCAGTCAATGTAATTGATGCACATCAAGACGGGCAGGAGCGGAGGTATGGGCTATAACTCCAGCACACCTTCAGACATCAGACTCGAGGCAAGCATGACCATGTTTATGATTTCATGACCCAACCAGGTGCGCGAACGCCGGTTCGCCGGGTGCAGCCAGAAGTCTTCGATCGAATGTGCCAACGGCAGGACACGCCCAAGATCTTCGAGCATTTTGGCCACATGGCTATTCAGGTTGTATCCGGTTGACGAGGCTGCCAATTCCCGCATCATGGGCACTGCGTGCAGCCCGATGGACAATCCCAATTCCCGGAACGCCAGACGCTGAACCGCAGCCTCCTCCAGGACACCGCTGGTCAAGACGTTATTGATGCCGCCCAGAGACGCCTCGAGAATTGATGTGACAGTCGCATTGACAAACTCGCTGTCGAGACCGGCGGGCAGTTGCATCAAGCAGCTGGCATCAAACAGCAAACCACCAATCCCAAGGGTATCGCCGGTTTCCCAATTACTGCCGTGGCAAAGCCGTTGGAGATCATGGCGTTCCGTCGAAAAGTCGCAGGCCGGATAGTTGCTGTCTTCCTTTGACCATAGCCGGTCTATCTCCAGAAACGTGACATACCCATCAAGAGCATCGTGATGTCCCATGCCGGAAACAACCGGGTAAGTCAGGTCCACACTCATTTTTCAGTATAGCCCGGCGACGGATCCGCCAGCACTTCGACGGGAAAACTCCCGATACGCCACCTTGCCCAGTTCACACGCCCACCGGACATACGATTTATCCCCTGTAACCTTGCTGACCTGACGCAGCGCATGCATCCACTTGGTCAGATAGTGAAAATACTGACCATCCCTGTCCCATTCGAGATCTGCATCGTCAGGTTCATATGGCTTTTTGTCGGGCAGCAACTTGCCAATGCGCAACCCACCGGCGGTCGGGTGACGGTATCCCTCATCTTCATCGAGTCCACTGATCCAACCGCCCCGCTCGTCATCTCCACGATGCCTGCCCAGGGTTTCATGAACCTGTTCCACAAGATCAAGAGCCAGGTGAAGATATCTGTCTTCATCTGTCCGGCGATAAACTGCCAGAAAGTTGCAAACAGCATAAGCGTCAGTCCAGAGATAGCGCACCGGATGACTGTTGCGTGGTGTCAGCCCCGACACCTGCGCAAATCGCAGCATCGTGTCGCGGGCAATCCTGTCTGTGTCAACTGCACCCAATTGAGCACTCCTTTTGGGGGAGTGTTGCAGAAAACAGGCGTTCGCCGTTTGATCTGGGTTAAGGATACACCGCTTCAACTCAGCGTATCACCGGCAACTCGCTGATTAACTGACGCACCTTGTCGACAGGCACGCCCAGATTGGAGCCACCGAACTCGGGTAGTATGGCGGAATTGACAGCCACCACTTCCCCGTTTCTGTCGAGAACTGGTCCCCCACTGCCGCCTCGCGTCGTTTCTGCATCATATGCGATAGCTTCAGTTGACGCTTGCCCCACAATCCCCCGACTTGCCAACGGCACAATGCGTCCTGAATCAGCAAGCCGCGCCGCAATCCCCCAGAAATCAAGTTGCTTCACAAGCTGAAGCTGCTTGATGAAGTCGTCACCGGCCTGCGCCAACATGGAGCGCATGCCTGTCGGATAGCCCATGACGATTACCTCATCGCCTGGCACCGGCACTGTTTCCGCCAATCGCAACCCGGGGGCAAGATCTTTCAAACTTTCAAATCGCAGTATTGCAACATCTGCCTGTGCACTGGTCCGCATCAGTTCCACAGATTCCGCGCGTGCGCTGCCCGGCAGATAAGCGAGCAAGTTGATCATCGTCGGTTCGAGTTCCTGACTGGCAAATTGCCCTACATTGCTGTCGTGTTCCCAGGGCACGCCCAGATGCCTGTTGGTAATCAGCAGTCCGTTGTCAGCCAACACAAAACCGCTGCCGACAAACTGGCGCTCGGCCACCGGGCCTTCACCATCGAGTGACAACAGAGGCATGCCGTTTGGAAGAACCAAAGGTTTGCCGTCCGGCCCCACGACCTGACGCAACATGTTCCCGGTAACCTTGTGCCGAAACCCATAGGCGCCCTGCAGAAACACAATCGATGACCTGGACTGGGCTATGATCCGCGCACCGGCCGTCGACAGCCGTTCAAGCTCTGACAGTCGCTCGGCAGTTGTCACCAGACCCTTCGCCAGTTCATGGCGCAGGACCTCAAGGTCGGCCGGTGTCAAGGCTTGCTCAGTGGTGCGCGCAAGCGTCCTGGAGAAACTTTCCACCTGGGCGGCACCGGCATCGATCTGTTTATGCAACAGCGTGTTGATGCGGCTTTGCTGATAGGCCACAGCAGCCAGCATTACCAGCGCGGCAATCACGCCCATACGAAACAAGATAGTGGTTTCGCGAACCAGGCGCCTCAGCACTTGCCCCGATGCGTTGAAAATGCGCGATACAAAAGGCCGGTGGCTGGAGCGAACATAGGCCACGGCATCACTCACGACCT
Source organism: Anderseniella sp. (assembly GCA_041690095.1). GTDB lineage: Bacteria > Pseudomonadota > Alphaproteobacteria > Rhizobiales > Aestuariivirgaceae > Anderseniella. Next base: position 11,368 of record JBDNEZ010000287.1, on the reverse strand, counting down.
CTATGAGGGTGGCGTGCGGCGACTGGCCATTGCGGTAAAGCAGATATCGCGACATCGGTCCCGTCTCGCAGAACTCGATCATGTCATGATGCTTCAGACGGATTGAACGAACAGACTGGCCGTTCACCCAGATTGGACGGCTACCGGCTGTTTCGATTTCAGAGGTATCACCTGATCGCCGAAGACGCGCGATCAACTCACTGTCATTCGCGGCAGCCGGTCCGGGTATGACATGAATGACCCCGCTTGGGCTCAACGTGATACTGAGATCCTTTTCCGCTATCCACGTCGTCGTACCCCGCATCGGCCCGGTGAGGTGCTCCAGAGCTGCCACCGGTGGCGGCCCATTTTTGAGAACAGGCATATTTCGCGATGCTTCTGCTTTCATGGAAGACCTATAGATGCCTCGCCTTCAGGTAAGAAACACAATCGTCGAGACTCGCAAGTTGTGGATAATCCGCTTCTGGAATCTGTGCGCCCGAAGCTTGATGAAGGCCAATAATGAAATTCAGGAAATCCATGGAGTCGAACTCAAACTGCTCTCGAAACGGTATTTTGGGGTCGACGGGTTCACCTTCCAGATCTGGTGCGACATCAAACAGCACTCTTTTCACCAGGTCACTCAATTCCAGGTCGTTCATGACACCTCCGGCTTTGCCAGTCGCTTTTCAAGCCGCGACAGGAACCGCGCTGCACTTCGTCCATCGCTGACACGGTGATCGCCTGCAACTGTTATCGACATGATCTGGCGAATATGGACCTCACCATCCTTCACCCACGGTCGTGGCGCAATTTGCCCGCATCCGATAATGGCAACCTGTGGCGGATAGATTATCGGCATCAACGTGTCTGCCGTACGCTCCCCCAGATTGGAGAACGTAACGGTCGCACCGGACAATTCCGAACTTCTGAGCCTGCCACTGCGGACCCTCCCAACAAGATCCGTCAGCGATACCCGCAATTCATCGAGACCCTTGCCGGCAACATCTCGAATTGCCGGCGCAATAAGTCCGCCCCCGCGCATCGCGATGGCGATTCCGGCATGTACGGACTGTGATGGCGAAAACTCGCCAGCCTCGTACTGGCCATTCAATTCCGACGTTTCCAGTAATGTGCGGGCCAGAATGCAAAACAGCGGAACCGCATACAGCAGACGATCTGCAACGGACCGTGCCGCGTTTTCTTCCGCCAGCCAATCCATGAGTGCTGTCACATCAATATCGGAACTGACATAGTAATGTGGAATTTCGCGCTTTGAGCGCGCCATGGCGGCAGCGATTGCCTTGCGCATTTCCTTGAGGTCAATCCGGCCGGTGGGAACGGCGGGCGGACCCGTTATTGCCGCATGGGCGCGCACCTGCTGCAGACCCACCACACCGGTGCCGTCCGGTACAACACGGCTGATATCCATACCAGACTCTTGCGCCAATCTGCGCGCCGCCGGAGTCACCTTGCGTCCACGCGCCAGCGGCTCCTGCAACGCCTTGGCATCTGCAACGGGAACTGCAAGTGCAGCTTTGCCAGTTGGTGCAGCCGACGCTTTTCCACTGTCCAATATGGCAATAACCTCACCCACCGGAACCCGGTCACCTGGACTGGCGAGACAGTCGCGAAAAACACCATCGCTAAAAACCTCGATCTCGATCGCGCCCTTCTGGGTTTCCACAACAGCCAGTATATCGCCTTTGTGAATGCGATCTCCTGGCTGTTTGAGCCACTCAACGAGAGTGCCTTCATCCATATCCGCACCCAATGATGGCATTTTGAACTCGATCATTTTCGCAGTGTCTTCCGCACCGCCGCCATGATGCCTTCGGCTTGTGGGGTTGCTGCCATTTCGAGATGGCTCGGATAGGGTATCGGGACCTCAACGCTGCACACCCGTTCTACCGGTGCATCCAGGGAATAAAATGCCTGTTCCTGAATCCGCGCCGAGATCTCACCCGCCAGACTGCCAGACCGCCAGCCCTCATCAACAATCACAGCGCGGGCGGTCTTGCTTACCGAACTCATGATGGTTGCATCATCAAGGGGTCGAAGCGACCTCAGGTCGATGACTTCGCAATCAACACCTTCTTCGGACAGTTGTTGTGCAGCGTCGAGGGTTTTCTTCAGGCTGCCCGAATAGGTAATCAACGAGACATCCTTGCCCGTCCTCCTGATGGCCGCGTTGTCCAGATCACAGGAAACCTGACCTTCAGCGGCAACCTCGCCTTCATCATTGTATAGAGTGGCATGTTCAAACATGATCACGGGATCCGGATCCTGCAGTGCAGTCCACAACATGCCGCGAGCATCGGCCACAGTTGCGGGTGCAACAACCCGCAATCCGGGTACATGTGCAAACCAGCACTCCAGACTGTGCGAGTGTTGCGCAGCCAGTTGCCTCCCTGCACCGGTAGCCATGCGTATGACGAGAGGGACCGAAAACTGCCCACCCGACATATGTCTCAGGGTCGCAGCTGTATTGACGATCTGGTCAAGCGCGAGCAGGCTGAAATTGACAGTCATGATCTCCACAATGGGCCGCATGCCACCAAGTGCAGCACCAATTCCGGCACCTGTGAAACCGGATTCAGACAGCGGCGTATCGCGAATGCGAGCCTCACCGAATTCCTCGATCAAGCCCTTGGAACACGCATAAGCGCCGCCATAGCGCCCGACATCTTCCCCCATCAGGAAGACGCGCTCGTCACGCTGCATCGCTTCTCGCAGAGCCTCACGGATTGCCTCGCGGTATGTGAGCGTGCGGGTAGCCGTCATGACAGTACCCCATCTTGCGCGGTGGGCGTCATGACGTCCCGTGTCAGATCCTCCACCGGTTCCCATGGCGCCTGCTCCGCGAAGGTGACGGCATCACCAATTATCTGCTCCACTTCCTGCTCGATGGTATCCATATCTGCCTGCCGGATCATCCCGCTCTCGACAAGCCAGTCGGTAAATCGCACTACCGGTCCGATTTTTTTCCATTGCTCGACCTCGGCCTTGTCCCGATAGAGTTCTGCATCGAACATCGAGTGTGCCCGGAAACGGTACGTCTTGTTCTCCAGAAACCTTGGCCCGTTGCCCGTACGAATTGCTGCCACGGCGCGCCGCGCCGCTGCTTCCACGTCGACCACATTCATGCCGTCCACATCCTCCGATGCGATCGAATAGGCTTCAGCGTGCCGGGAGATATCCGGATTGGATTCCGAGCGTTCCAGCGCCGTGCCCATTGCATAGCCGTTGTTCTCACAGATGAAGAGTACCGGCAGATTCCAAAGTGCAGCCAGATTGAGAGATTCATGAAATTCGCCCTCGGCGGCCGCGCCCTCTCCAAAGAAGCAACAGGTGACCCGATTGTTGTCCTGCATCTTGTCCGCCAAAGCCAGCCCGACGGCGAGCGGAAGGCCGCCGCCGACGATGGCATTGCCGCCATAAAATCGGTGACGTGCGTCAAAGATATGCATCGATCCGCCGCGGCCGCGGCTGGACCCGCTTGCCTTGCCGTACATCTCGGCCATGATCTCGCCGGGCGGCAGGCCCCGCGCAAGGGCGTGCCCATGTTCCCGGTAAGTCGCCACGATGGCATCATCTGGACCAAGTGCCTGCATCACCCCGACAGCATTTGCCTCTTCGCCGATATACAGATGCAGAAATCCTCGAATTTTCTCGGCGCTGTATAGCTCAGCGGATTTTTCTTCAAACCGCCTGATCAGAACCATCTGCTTTAACAGGTCAAGCGCGTGCTCGCGAACCAGATGAACTTTCGTGTCAGTGCCCGTTGCCATCAAGTGTTCTCCAGTGTTGAGGTATCGCCTTCCGGCAGGCCAAGTTCGCGCGCCTTCAACAACCGGCGCATGATCTTGCCGCTCCGAGTTTTTGGTAACACATCGCGAAATTCCACCTGTCTTGGAGCCACCGCCGGTCCAAGCTTCTTGCGCGCAGCCCCGATGATGGCTTTGCGCAATGCATCATCCGGCTCAAAGTTTGGATTAAGGGTGACATAGGCTTTGACAACTTCGCCGGCGGTTTCGTCCGGCAGGCCGATTACTGCCGCCTCGGCCACAGCCGGATGGGCAATAAGCGCACTTTCCACTTCGAACGGGCCGATCAGATGGCCTGAACTCTTGATCAGGTCATCAGCTCGACCAACAAACCAGTAATAACCATCTGCATCCCTGGACACCAGATCGCCGCTCAAGTACCAGCCACCGGCGAAACACTTGTTGTAGCGCTCTTGCTCGTTAAGGTAGCCGCGCATCATGGATGGCCAACCCGGCCGCAATGCCAACTCCCCCAGCGCACCGGGCGCGGTCAATTCGACGACTTCATCCCCCTGGCACTCGACGATACCGGCCGTGACGCCCGGCAACGGCTTTCCCATCGATCCCGGTTTGACATCCATAGACGCGAAATTGGCAATCATGATGCCACCGGTTTCTGTCTGCCACCAATTATCATGAAAAGGCGACGGGAAGGTCTTGTTACTCCAGACCACGGCCTCCGGATTAAGCGGCTCACCTACACTTGATAAAAACCGCAACTTTGAAAGGTCATGTTTCCGCACCGGCTCACCACCCGATCGCATCAGCATGCGAACGGCAGTCGGTGCTGTGTACCAGACACTGACTTGTTGCTGTTCAAGGATGCGATACCAGCGCTCAAGCTCGAAATCGGCTTCATCGACAATCATTGTCACACCGTTCACCAGCGGTGAAATGATGCCGTAGGATGTTCCGGTCACCCAACCTGGATCCGCCGTGCACCAGTAAATGTCGCCTGGACGCAGGTCGAGGGCGAACCGGCCGGTGATGCCGTGCGCGACCACTGCTTCATGAACATGGATTGCGCCTTTTGGACGCCCGGTCGTGCCGCTGGTAAAATGCAGCAGCGCCATGTCTTCCGGCATGGTGCGGACGGTTCCAAACTCAGCAGATGCAGACGCCATGACTGTGTTCAAACTGACAGTGTCATCAGGCAATTCACCGACATCGTCATCGGTCAGAAACACCTGCTTCAGGTTCGGCAACTCGTGACGCCATGGCTCGACTTTCCGACGATACAACTGCAGCGTGGTCACCAGGGCTGTCGCCTCACCTATCTCCATCCTCGAACGCACCGGATCAGGGCCGAAGGCCGCGAACAAGGGTGAATAGACGCTGCCGTTTTTCAACGTCCCCAGTGCGGCGATGTAAAGCTGTGGAATGCGCCCCAATAATGAGAACACCCGATCACCCCGACCGATCCCGCTTGCCTTGAGCACATTGGCAAATTTGGCGGTTTCCCGCTTCAGGTCAGCATAACTGAACTCCTGAATGTCGTCATTACGGCCAATCCAGCGCAAGGCGGTCAGCTCACCGTTGCCGTTGTCCACATGCCGGTCAACTGCCTCATGACATACGTTCAGGCAACCATCAGGCAGATAGTCGAGTAAAGCCCGCGCGTCATCCCATGAAAATTCCCGGCAAACCCGATCATAGTCGCCAAGCATTGCGCCGGCCTGTATTTCAGCAGTCTTGGTGATTGTTGGCCAGCTACCAGACATGGCTTCCCCTTTTCCCGGCATTTCCACCGCTTTTCTGACGTCAGGTCTCCACAATCAGCGTTCAGACCACCAGCTAACCGGCCAGATCGACCGGCGTACCAATACCGCTCTTCAGTGCCTTATTGTAGACCAGCCAACTGGCTGCGAGGTCTTCGAAAGGCAACCCGACCATGCCGTAAATGGTGATGTCGTCTGCCGTGCGCCGACCGGCCTTCTGGCCGGCAAGAACTTCACCTATGGTTGCAGTGATAGCCTCCGCGCCAAGCCCGGCACCGCCAATGGCTCCCATCTCGATCTGAAGGGCAGCATCATCGGCAAAGAACAGTGATGCTTTCACCAGTTCTGCTGCAACTTCACATTCATCGGGGCCATCGGGACCCAGCGTTGTAATATGCGTGCCCGGACGCACATCGCCGCAAAACAGAAACGGCTCTCGCGCCCATGTGGCGGTAATAACAATGTCACCCAGGCCTGCGGCCTGTTTTGCCGTCTCACATAACTCGACCGGCACATCGAATTCAGCAACCGCTTTCTGGACAAACGCCTCTGCCTGGGCCGGCATCGTGTCATACACAAAGACATTTTTTATCGGACGTATCTTGAGCATCCAGCGTAACTGGGCATACCCCTGCACCCCGCACCCGATGATGGAGACTGTTTGACTGTCCTGCCGGGCAAGCGTATCGGCACCGACTGCCCCGGCGGCCGCTGTGCGCTTGGCTGTCAGGTAACTGGAGTCCAGCAGCGCCAGGATGGCACCATCCGCCAGGCTGTGCATCACAACCAGACCCTTGATGGCTGGTGGGTGAGACGGGAATTTGGCATTCACCTTGACTGTGTATGCCGGAATTCCCGGTATCAGGCCCGGTGCCAGAACCATGCCGGCGGCATTGATGTCTTCAGCGTTAAGTGAAACAGGAAAGCGTCGACCGCGATATTCCGGATCGGCTTGTGCCAAAGCGGCAAAACCGCTCATCAACTGCTGCAGCAACTCATCTTCGTCAAGCAGCGTCTCAATTTCTGATCGCGTCAGCAGCAGCGTTGTCGGCATTGCAATGCTCCTCGAAAATTCTGATCAACGACCGACTTCCTGTCCAAATCGCGGTTACTTCTTCTTTACCGGCACTTGTCGAGCCTCGGTTTTCTTTTTTGCTGTTTTCGGCAGGGTCACAGTCAGCACACCCTTGTCAAAACTTGCGTCTACAGACTGTTCATCAATACCGTCCGGCAAGCGAAATGCGCGGCTGAATGAACCGAAGCTGCGTTCCGAGATGTAGACATCCCCTTTTTCTTCCTCGCGTTCGGATTCCTTTTTTCCCTTGATCGTGAGAACACCGCCTTCGACGAGTACCTCAATGTCTTTCTCGTCGACGCCGGGAATGTCGGCAACCACCTTCACCGATTTGCCATTCTCGCTAAGATCAAATTTGGCAATCGCACTCTCGGTGCCAGTCTCGATCAGCGTTGGCCATTCGATTTTCGGCATTTCAAAATGGGGCCAGCTACCGGTGAAGTTGGTAAAAAGATCATCCACCTGTTTCCGCAGTGCCTGAAAAGGTTCAAAGGTCGAAACCTTGCTGCTGACTGACACTTCCGCAACTGATTTTGCTTCTGCGCCTGTTTTCTTCTTCTTGCCGCCACTCTTGCCAGCCTTGGTGTTTTTGGTCTTGGTCATGTCTCAAACTCCTATGGAATTGTTAACCCGTCAGGCCACGAACACACAAAAGAACGAGTGGGAAATGCAGATAGTATCAAGGCCGACTGGCACTTCATCCACCGCACTCACATCAGGTCTCCGTCTGTGACTGCGAGACATCCTAGACCACAAGCTCCAGCACACTATTGACGTAAATCAACCGGCATTGGCGGAGGTGTTGGATTGTGAACAAGACATTTCAGGAATTGCTCTCCTGCCATCCTTCTTCTCCAACTAGGGCAACAAACCTGACCCCGCCAAGATCAGTCCTGTCAAAACGATCCGGCGACCTGCGGACCACTTGTACGAGGCGCTGGTACGACTGACTTGTGCCAACCGGCATCACCAGCCGCCCGCCAACCGCCAGTTGTTGCGTGAGATTTTCAGGGACCTTGGGTCCGCCGGCGGTTACAACAATTGCGTCGTATGGCGCATGCTCGGCCCAGCCCAGCGTTCCGTCTCCATGCCTGACATGCGTATTCGCATATCCCTGCCCAGCCAGAACTTCAGCCGCCCGGTCTGCCAGTTCCTTCATACGTTCCACAGTAAACACCTCGGCGGCAATTTCCGCCAGGATTGCCGCCGCATAACCTGAGCCTGTGCCTATCTCCAGCACCCGTTCCCCACCCTTGAGGTGCAAAGCCTCGGTCATCAGCGCAACTATGTAGGGTTGCGAGATCGTCTGACCGGCACCAATGGGAAGCGGACCGTCGGAATAGGCAAAGTCCCGCTCGATTTCCGGTACGAATTGTTCCCGCGGCACTTTCCTCATGGCAGCAAGCACCCGTTCATCCCGGATACCGCGCTCGATCAGTTGCTGCTGTACCATGGTTTCACGCCTGGCAACGTTCCGGTCTGATGACTGATTTTTCTGCATTTGTTCTCATACCGGGTCAAAGCTGGCCCGCTCCCCGTCATTAGTAGATTGATACCTTGCCTGCGGCGAACTCCAGGGTAAGATCAGCTAGCTGCTGCAGGTGCCTGTTCACTATTAACTCTACAGGTCCGCGCAGTTTTTGCAGTGAACATCCCGCAACCGGCATGATCTGGATAAGTATTCCCGACGGTTTATCGATGGGTTGCCCTATTTCACTCAACAGTGCGCAATGCACCCTTGTCACCTCGCCCAGTGCCTCAATGATTGAATCACATATCCGTTGAGCCACAACATTATATAGCTTGCCAACGTGGTTGACAGGGTTCTTGCCAGCAATGGCTTCCATGCTGGCCGGTTTGAGCGGCGTAATGATCCCGTTGACGCGGTTGCCCCGACCGGTCTGTCCATCATCGCCGGCTTCTGCGGAGGTGCCGATTACGGTCAGGTAAACCGAACCGCTGGCCAGGTCATCGGCAGCGTTCACATTTATGCTGACATCGCCGGCAGCGCCTGCTTCCGGCAGCGCAAGCACATCGGATGCCAGCACGCGCTTTGCTTCAGCGTAGTTCTCAAGCGTACCCAGGTGCCCGCCAATCATCGCACAAGCTACGGTTAGGCGAACGTCTGACCCGTTGCGCATGGCCATGACCTTGACATCCTCGCCTCGCTCGGGGTGTTCGGTAATCGATTTCGCCGAAGTCAGATAACGCTCCGCCGCCAGCACCAGTTTCTCGGTCGGACTGAGTGGCGCAAAGGCTGCCCCGATGGAGGTATCGTTCGCCAACGGCATGCGTTGCCGACCAAACAGTTCCACAAGTTCCGATGCGCCGGGACGAACCAAGCATCGCACATTGGCGCTGCGCACCGGATCGAGCGCATGCAAATTTGCTGTCAACCAGTCTGACACTGTCTGCCTGGCTATATCTTCAACCGGGATATCCGTATTGCCGACCGAAATTGTTGCGCGACCGGCCAGATATACCTCGAAAGGCATGATGATTTCGCCACCGCCAAAGGCCGGCTTTGAACGGCCGGCTGCAATGAGCAGCTTGTCGACATTGTGATGCAGAATGCGTCCGCACTGCTCCAGGTAATGGTTGGACAGCGCTCGTGAAAATGCTTCAGACAACGCATCCGCCATGAAGTCAGGATGGCCCTTGCCCTTTCGCTCAACCAGTTCGACATCGCAGTCATCTTCGCACAGTTGGCCAAGTCTGAAAATCCGTGTCGTCACGGCATAATCTCCTGATATAGCCGGGAGCCTTTGGCTGCGTGTTCCTGTCGCCTGGAAATGGAAGTTCACCCTTCAGGTTGCGAACTCTACATAATGGTCAATGCCGTCGCATTGACACACATCAACTGTAATTTCCGCTCATGCGCCATGGCAATAAACCACTTCTTCTGCAGGCGGGAACACACAGGCATTGACGTTGATCGCCGAAGTCAGGTTGACCGATATCAAGGTGCCACACCCGGCAAGCTGTTTATCATTGCAAGTGTCGAGCAGATCGCCATACACCGCCTCGATCAGGCTGCACCCGGGAGACCCATATGTACATTGCAGTTCTGACAGTGTTCGGCGGGTTGGGCATGTTTCTGCTCGGCATGATGATGTTGACCGAGGGACTGCGGGATCTGGCGGGCGTCACCTTGCACCGCTTTATGAGAAAATACACAAAAAGCCCGTACAGCGGCGCGGTTGCCGGAGCCCTGTCCACCGCCGTACTTCAATCATCCAGCGCAACGACTGTCGCCACTGTGGGCTTTGTAGGGGCAGGTCTGATGACCTTCAATCAGGCGCTGGGTGTCATATTTGGTGCAAATATCGGAACCACCGCGACCGGATGGCTTGTTGCTCTGGTGGGTTTCAAGTTGCAACTGGGTATCGCCCTTATGCCCCTCACGCTGGTCGGCGTGCTGCTGAAAATGTTTGGCGGCGGATGTTTGAGAAATCTTGGTTGGGCCCTGGCAGGCTTCAGCCTGTTGTTCATCGGGATTTCATCCCTGCAACAGGCCATGGTGGGGTTTGAGGGTCTCGTGACCCCGTCGGTGTTTCCGTCCGACACCTTGTCAGGGCGCGTGCAACTGGTCGCGATCGGGATCATCATCACCCTGGTCACGCAGTCTTCCAGTGCAGGCATTGCAGCTGCTCTGGCCGCCCTTGCCGGCGGTGCCATCTCGTTTCCGCAGGCAGCGGCCATGGTCATCGGCATGAACGTGGGAACCACCTTTACCGCAGTACTCGCGTCTGCCGGCGGTGCCGTGGGAACCCGACGGACCGGCTATGCGCATGTCATCTACAATGTCATGACCGGCATCATGGCCTTCCTGCTGCTGTATCCGCTGGATTGGTCCGTCGGGTACTGGCAGGCATCAGGTCATGTATTCGACGCGCAAATCGGTCTGGTTGCATTTCACACTGCGTTCAATCTGCTTGGCGTTTTGCTGATCATTGGCTTCACGTCGCAATTTGCAGCCCTCGTTATCCGGCTGGTGCCTGAACGCGGACCGGAGCTGACCTCGAAACTCGACGGCAGGCTGCTTGCTGATACGCCTGCTGCAACCTTGGCGGCAGTCGCTAGTGTCGATAAGATAGCCAATGCCCTGTTCGGCACACTGGTGGTACTACTGCAAACCGGCCCCAGCCGCAGGACTCGAGCAGGCCTGCAGGCCGTGGCAAACGCAACATGGGAAACCAAGCTCTACAGTCGCAATCTCCGCACCAGCCCGGCTGATGCCCTCAACCACGCGCGCCACATGGCAGTGGTCCACTCGCTTGATCATCTGGACAGACTGCATCATCGCTGCGGCCAGACCGACCGAATAGCCCTATTGGCAACTGATCCGGACCTTGCGCCGATTACCCATGATCTCGTAATGTCCATAAAGACATATCTTGATGGACAGACGGACGAAGCGCAGGACAGGGTCGATATGATCCGGCAGCACCTGGAAAGCACCGGCCAGACCATGCGGGAGGCGACGATCGACGTTTCCAGCCAGGGCACCACCGACACAGACACAGCCCTGTTACGCCTCGATGCCATCCGCTGGCTGCGGCGGGCAAGCTTTCACGTCTGGAGAATAATGCTGCATGGCAACGACATTGATAAGGACCTGGCTCCGCCAGTGCAAGTCATGTCGGCGAACAGGGATGGTGATGAGGAAACTTAGATCAGGACGATTTCTGGCTAAATCAACCAAAAATCATCCTGATTGTTTCCAAAGTGTTAGAGCAAATTTATGGGTTCAATTGAACCCATGTTGC
>JBDNEZ010000286.1:0-4390 GCA_041690095.1 Anderseniella sp. | reverse complement strand
GAATGACGCCTTTCGGATTGCCGGAAATATCCGCGACAGCATCCTCGGCATCCCTTACCGCCTCAAGAACTTTCACCGTGCCGTCATAAAATACGCGCCCATGCTCGGTGGGCGTCAGCTTGCGGGTTGTGCGGTTGAACAGGCGTACGCCGAGATATTTCTCGAGCTCGCGGATGCGGTTGCTGGCAACGGCAGGTGACACCCGCTGATCGCGCCCAGCTGCCGACAGACTGCCCAGTTCGAAGACGCGAACGAAGATCTTGATGTTTGCCAGGTAGGACATCAGGGCACGCTACTATTATCAATCATATATTGAAAGTGTTTGGTGATAACCCCTGTTTTCATAAAGAATATAGTCTGTCATTCTGCACCGGATGTACTGCGAGGAAGCGTGTTCATGTTCGACTATCCGATAGTGTGGGAGTGGCTGTCATTTGCGGCTCGCTGGCTGCATGTGATCGCGGCCATCGCCTGGATCGGCTCATCTTTCCATTTCATTGCGCTGGACCTCGGACTGCGCAAGTCGCCGGACATGCCGGCCGGTGTGGATGGTGAGGAATGGCAGGTCCATGGCGGGGGGTTCTATCATGTCCAGAAGTATCTGGTGGCGCCCGAACGGTTGCCGGAGCATCTGATCTGGTTCAAGTGGGAAAGCTACGTCACCTGGCTGTCCGGCTTTGCACTGATGTCCGTTGTCTATTATGCGGGCGCTGACCTGTTCCTGATTGATCAAGGGGTACGCGAGCTTACGCCCATGCAGGCCATCGGCATTTCGCTGGCTTCAATCGTGTTCGGATGGCTGGCCTATGATCTGCTGTGCAAGTCGCCTCTGGGACGCAGCAGCACAGGGCTGATGGTTGTGCTGTTTGGCATTCTTGTCGCGATGGCCTGGGGCTATACGCAGGTTTTTTCCGGCCGTGCCGCAATGCTGCATCTGGGTGCGTTCACCGCCACCATCATGACGGCAAATGTGTTTGCGATCATTATTCCAAACCAGAAGAAGGTGGTGAAGGTGCTGAAGGCGGGGGGCACACCGGACCCGAAATATGGCGTGATTGCCAAGCAGCGTTCATTGCACAACAACTATCTCACCCTGCCGGTCATCTTCCTGATGTTGTCGACCCATTACCCGCTTGCCTTTGCCACGCCGTACAACTGGTTGATCGCCGCTGTGGTGTTTCTGATGGGCGTCACGATCCGCCATTTCTTCAATACCATGCATGAGGGAGGCGGCAAGCTGTGGTGGACATGGGTCATGACGGCAGCCTTGTTCGCCGGTGCCATCTGGCTGTCGTCGTTTCCTGCCACTGGCGCGGATGAGGAAGTAGAGGCAGCACTGAGCCAGACCCAGCAGCGGTTCGCTGCAGCGCCTGGTTTCGAACAGGTCAGCGAAACGGTTCTGGGTCGCTGCTCCATGTGTCATGCCGAAGAGCCGTCATGGGACGGCATTGTGCACGCGCCAAAGGGCGTGGTGCTGGAAACCCCGGCGCAGATTGCAGCCCATGCCCGCGAGATTTACCTGCAGGCCGGTCACAGCCGCGCCATGCCGCCGGGCAATGTGTCGTTCATGGAAGCCGGCGAACGCAAGGCCATTATCGACTGGTACAAGAACGCCATTGCCGGCAAGGGCCAAAGCTCGTGAGCGTGACCCTGTTGCGCGGGCGTACCCTGTCATTTCGCGACATACCGAACTCTCACACCGATGACGCAAGCTACATTTATGAAACAGATGGTGGCGTTGCGGTAAAAGACGGGATGATAGCAGCGAGCGGCAGTTATCTGCAGGTGAAAGCGCAGTTTCGCGATGCTGATGTCATCGATCACCGACCGTGCCTGATCCTGCCGGGGTTTATCGACACGCACCTGCATTTCCCGCAAGCCCAGGTGATCGGATCATTCGGTACCAAGCTGCTCGACTGGCTGAACACATACACTTTTGTCGAAGAGCAGAAATATGCCGATCCCTTGCACTGCGAGCGCATGGCCGGGCAGTTTTTCGACAATCTGCTGCGTAACGGGACAACCACGGCAGTTGCCTATTGTTCTGTTCACAAGGCGTCGGCGGATGCCTTTTTCGCCGAGGCTGAGCGCCGGGACCTGCGCATGATCGGCGGCAAGGTGATGATGGACCGCAATGCGCCGGATGCGCTGTGCGACACGCCGCAGTCGGCCTATGATGACAGCAAGCAACTGATTGCCGACTGGCACGGCAGGGGCCGCGCGCTGTATGCCATCTCGCCCCGCTTTGCCATTACCTCGACGCCGACGCAACTTGAGATGGCCCAGGCACTCAAGATGGAACATCCCGACTGTTACCTGCAGACGCACCTGTCGGAAAACCATGCCGAGATCAAGCTGACGCTGGAATTGTATCAATCGGCGCGCGATTATCTGGATGTTTATGAGATGTACGGCCTGCTCGGTGAGAAGAGCCTGTTCGGACACTGCCTGCATCTGGGCGACCGCGAACGCGCGGCCATGGCCGAGACGGGTTCAGTGGCGGTTTTCTGTCCGACTTCGAATCTTTTTCTGGGCAGCGGTCTGTTTGATGAGGATGGCTTGCGCGCGCAAGGTGTGCGAACGGCAATTGCAACCGACATTGGCGGCGGCACCAGCTACTCCATGCTGAAGACACTCGACGAGGCCTACAAGGTGCTGCAGCTCAAAAACCAGGTTCTCAATCCGCTGAAATCATTTTGCATGATGACGCTTGGCAACGCCCGGGCCCTCAAGCTCGAAGACCGGATCGGCACGCTCGATGCAGGCAGCGAAGCCGATATCGTTGTCATCAATCCGCAGGCCACGCCTGCCATGGCGTTGCGCATGGAAACCGTGCGCACCCTTGCCGAGGAATTGTTCGTGTTGCAGACCATGGGCGATGACCGGGCCATCGCGGCTGTCTATGCCGCAGGCAGAGCATGCCATCCCGAGCCTAGAGCAACATGGGTTCAGTAGAACCCATAAACCTGATCTAGACTTTCAGCAGGCCCTTCAGATCAAGAGTGATATCGCACACCGCATTGACAGGTGGTGACTTTCCGGCCTCGATCAGCCGCTTTGCCACCATATAGGCGCGCGGGTCATTCATGGCATCGACAGCCAGCAGCCTGTCGCCCCTGAAGTACCAGTATGAACGCGATCCGGTAACGCCCAGACGTTGCTGGATGGTGTCGTAACCGGATGAAAGGCCTGCGATCTGTAACTTGATATCGTACTGGTCTGACCAGAACCACGGTTTTGCCTCGTAGGGTTGATTGCTTCCCATGACAATAGCTGCCGCAGTTTGGCCCTGGTCAATGGCGTTGCCGACGCTTTCCAGGCGGAGAGATGCACCATTGCATGGAAAACAGGCGCAATCGCCGATGGCCATGATGGCGGGGTCGGATGTGGTGCACAGCGCATCGATTTTAATGCCGTTGTCGCAGTCAATATCTGCGTTCCGGGCCAGTTCCGCATTGGGGAGTATGCCGATCCCGGCAATGACCACGTCGATGTCCAGCGACGTTCCGTCTGACAGTGTGGCAGACGACACGCGGCCCTTGCTGCCCTGCAGGCCCTCAAGTCCGACACCCTCGCGGATATCCACGCCGTGTGAGCGATGCAGGTCTCTGAAATAGCCGGACGTCTGGCTGCAGGCCACACGTTGCAGGATGCGCTCGCCAGCCTCAATCAGGGTGACTTTGACGCCGCGTTTGGCTGCCACCGCTGCTGCTTCCAGCCCGATATAACCGCCGCCGACAACCAATGCGCGGCGACCGGGGGTAAATTGCGGTGCAATGCTGTCTGCATCTGCAATCGAGCGCATGTAGTAGATGCCGGCGAGATTGTCAGTGAGCCGGGCCGGCAATCTGCGTGGCGTTGAACCGGTCGCCAGGATGAGCCTGTCATAGCCGAGGCAACCGCCATCGCTCAGCGACAGAGTCCTGCGGTCGCGATCGAGTGCCGTGACGCTGACACCGGCTTTCAGATCAACTCGCTGGTCTTCATAAAACCCGACAGGCCGCAGCAGCAGACGATCAACCGTCATGTCGCCGAGCAGGTAAGCCTTGGACAAGGGCGGGCGTTGATAGGGAGCGTGAGGTTCATCGCCAATAAGGGTTATGTCGCCGCGATAACCAAGTTCACGCAACCTTGCGCAAAACGAAAATGCGGCCTGACCGGCGCCTGTAACAACTGTCTTTTCACCGATGGTGGATGCCGGGTCACGCATGTTTCTGCTTTGGAATTGGAGCTTGGGGGTGGAAGCCAGTGACAATTGACACTGTTTGTCAAGGCATCGCAACAACCAAGACAGTCGATCAGTGAAGCAGGCGGTTCATGGCAGACAAAACTCCAAGCACTTCGCTGGTCGACAGGCCCAGGCCTGTCTCCGGGCCGGTGCGGGGCCCTG
>JBDNEZ010000285.1:0-3007 GCA_041690095.1 Anderseniella sp. | reverse complement strand
GTGAGTATGACCAGGATGATGGCGTGATGAAGAAGTGCACCTTGTGCGTGGACCGCATCTATAACGAAAACCTTGAACCGGAAGATCGTCAACCGGCGTGCGTAAGAGCCTGCCCGACCGGGGCGCGCCATTTCGGCGATCTGGGCGATGAAAACTCCGACGTGTCAAAGCTGGTGAAAAGCCGGGGCGGCTTTGATCTGCTGCCGCAGATGGATTTTAAACCGGTCAACAAATACCTGCCGCCGCGGGCCCGTCGCGACATGGCAGGCGGTGTAAAGTCAACGCCACTGGAGACGGTCGGCAAAGGGGATGGTTCCCTGGCTGAGCGTGTGTTTTCCTGGATTGATGAGGTCTTGAGCTAATGCATCCTGCCTATTCCGTCATCGTGTTCACCACGGCGTCCGGCGCGGGCTACGGCCTGCTGGCGCTGTTGGGGTTAACCGGTGCAAGTCATGGCAGCTCGTCAGACTTCTGGTTCGGCGCGGTGTCCATGCTGGTAGCGCTCGGCCTGATCACGGTCGGACTGCTGTCATCCACATTCCACCTTGGTCATCCGGAACGGGCCTGGCGCGCCTTCTCGCAATGGCGGTCTTCATGGTTGTCGCGCGAAGGTGTGCTGGCCGTCGCCACCTATATTCCTGCATGTCTGTTCGGCCTGTTGTGGGTCATGCCGGGCAGCAATGGCATAGCGTTGGCGGTTTTAGGTGTTGTCACTGCCATTCTGGCCATGGCGACAGTGATCTGCACGGCGATGATCTATGCGTCACTGACGACAATCCGCGCCTGGCGGCACTGGATGGTTGTGCCGGTCTACGTGATCTTTTCTATCGCTACGGGTGCCGTGTTGCTGTTTGCGCTGACAAGCGTGTTTGGTCGTTCCGGCATTCCTGCTCTTGGCGTCATTACCATTGTGGCGTTGGTATTGGCTGGTGTTGCCAAGCTGGTCTACTGGACCGGCATCGACAATATGAAGCCGCTTTATACAATGGGTGATGCCACCGGGCTTGGTGGCGATGTGCGCCAGTGGGAATTGCCGCATACGTCGGAGAATTATATCCAGTCCGAAATGGGCTTCAAGGTCGCGCGCAAGCACGCCTACAAATTGCGCATGATCGTAGGGGCGTGCCTGGTCGCAGCACTTTTGCTGGTGATGGCTGCATTCGGTTTTGGGGGCGATGCAGCCCCGGTATTTGCCGTGCTCGCCGTCGTGCTGGCCGGCATCGGTGCCGTTGTCGAACGCTGGTTGTTTTTCGCGCAGGCCAGGCACGTTGTGTCACTATATTACGGCGAGCAGAGCGTTTAGAGCATCATCCGATCAGATGGAATCATCTGTTCGGATAAAGATGCTCGATTTCAAAGTGTTAGAACAATATCCATCCGTATGGATGGATATTGCTCTAACGCTTTACTCCCGCTCAACCCGGCATTGGAAGCAGTTGTTTTCTGCAGACCGGACGTGCACAAATCGGACCTTGCTGTCAGCCAGCAGCGATCCAGCATATATGCTGATGTCGGATACCTGCACCACCTGTCCGGTACCATAGATGATCCGCTCGCCGGCATCGTATCCGCGCACAAGATAGGCAGGGCTGCCCAGCATCTCCGGCAGCTTTGCATCCGGCGCGGCGCGTTCGCAGAACCCGGCATGCAGAAACACCGGCCCGGTTTCCGAGTAGGGCTGCAGATTGCTGAACGGGCGATGGGCGACAATCAGGTACTCGTCGCCTTGCGCAACGAGTTTCAGGCAGTGACGGCAAGGTATCCTGCTGCCGTCGGAAACCGCGCGTTCCGGCACATTGCCATAGGCATCGCGATCACCGATTTGCAAGGCTCGGACAATGTCGGTCGGGATGGCTTGATATCGGATATTCATTGCGAAGGTCTCCTTGATTGGTGACCCACGATGGCATTGAATACGGCACAGGACGACCCGATTTACGGAAACTGCCACACAGGAATTTGAACCACGTCATGCGCGAAAACATTGAAGCGGCCATAGACACCATCAAATTGGCTCAGGGGGTTGCGCTGGAAGATGACTGGTTTGGTGTGCGCGCGCTGGACGATGCCACTATTGCAATTGGCGAACCTGCCTATCATCAGCGCAACTGGAGTTACCTGATATCCGACGCCGATGACAGCCTGCTGTTTGACACAGGCTCAGGCAGGAGGCCGGTTGCACCCTTGGTTGCACGCCATGGCCGGGCGCGTGTCGAAGCCTTTCCATCGCACATGCACTTTGATCATCTCGGTAATATCAATGCGTTTGGCCCGGTGATCGTGGCTGACCTGCCAATGTTGCGTGCCATCGAGACAGACGGCATGTTGACGCCCACCGAAACCATGTTCCTGGGTGCCAGCGAAGCCGTTCCGGCACCGACCTTTGAACTCGGCCGCTGGGTTGCACCGGGTGAAACCGTCAAAGTGGGTGAACGGGCGCTTCAGGTGATGCACACACCCGGGCACTCGCCAGATTCCGTGTCATTGTGGGAGCCTGATCGGAACAGGCTCTATGCTGCTGATTTCATCTATTGTGGTGCTTTGTATGCCCAGACGCCGGGCGCATCGCTGCGTGACTATGTTCGGATCTGTGAGCAATTGTTGAACGAGTTGCCGGAACAGGTGGAAATTGTCTGCGCGCACGGGCAGTCGGAAAATGGCATGCATGATGCACCGATATTGGGGTACGCCGATCTGCATGCTGTGCGCGACGTGGTGGCCAGACTGATACCGACTGAACCTCATACAGGGAGAGTGCAGGTGAACGAACGCATGTATCTGCTGTATTCTGCGGAAAGTTTCACCGCGTGACAGCTTAAAAATCACTACATAAAGACATCTTTATGTGTTATGTGCAGGTCTTTAATTCTGACAAGGCGAGGTCTACAGATCATGGCGCGTGCAAATTTTCTCGACCTTCTGAAATCCCGTGACTGGCTGCTGGCCGACGGTGCCACCGGGACAAATCTGTTTGCCATGGGCCTGGAAGCAGGCGATGCGCCGGAAT
>JBDNEZ010000284.1:0-5301 GCA_041690095.1 Anderseniella sp. | reverse complement strand
TGCTGCCCGAGCCAGCCGGTTTCAGCGACAGCCGAACCGGACGTCTCAAGTGCCTTCAAAAACGCATGACGTACAAATGGATTGTATGGACGCCATTGCGGATTGGCGCATTTATCCCATGTTTCAGGTTCTATGCCCGTAATGGACTGATGAACTTCAATGGAAAACTGTTGTTGGTCCGATATTGTCATTTTAACGGTTCAGGCCATGACCTCAGGTAGGTATTCTTCGAATGTAATCTGATCGCACCATCTCAGCGCTTGTGACGCTTCTTGTTCGGATCGGATGGTCCAGCAGATCACCGGCGTGTGTCTGTTTCGATAACTGTGTGCAACCGGGCACGGCAGCCAGTGTTTGTCCAGCGACAGGAAATCCGGTTGCGTTACACCTGCGTGGCGAAATTCGCGCAATGAAAGACGCGCAGTTGGCGGCAGAAAAGCATACTCGTCCTGTGGAGCGCCGTCTGCAACAATGCCCCGCATTATATCGGGTGCGTTATGAGCAAGCCAGGCGACCTGGACCGGATCAAACGACATCACTGCGAAAGGTCCGGCATAGGACACCAGACACTGAACTGTCCTTTTTACCAGCCGTGTATCACCGGACCACCCGCTCTTGATCTCGATTAACAGCCCGGTCCGGCCTGCCACGACATCCAGCAGTTCAACCAGTGTGGGAATAGTGCCGATGCCATTTGCATAGGCGATCTTGCCTAGTTCGGCAGCCGTGAAGTCGCTGACGAGACCAGTCTTGCTGGTCAGCCGGTCCAGGGTGTGGTCATGGAACACCATGGCCTCACCATCTCTGGACAACTGAACATCAGTTTCAATGGCGTAGCCGTGCCCGATGGCTGCTTCGAATGCCGGCAGGGAGTTTTCCTCCACACCATTGCGGACATCATGCAGCCCACGATGTGCGATGGCCACAGAAGTCAGCCAATCGCACTTCGGGTCAGACCGTCGCCACATCGGCGCTGGCCTTTTATTCGATTTCTACAACGGCCTCTATTTCAACAGACAGGTTTATCGGCAGCGAACCCGCGCCGACAGCAGACCGGGCGTGCTTGCCTTTGTCGCCGAACACCTCGACCATCATGTCAGATGCACCATTGATGATTGCCGGCTGATCGCCAAACCCCGGCGCGCCGTTGACAAATCCCACCAGTTTGACAATGCGTTTGACCCGGTCCAGATCTCCATCACAGGCTTGCTTTACCTGGGCAATGATATTGATCGCACACAATTTGGCAGCTTCCGTGGCATCTTCAACCGAGACACTGTCGCCGACAATACCCTGATACATAAACTTGCCGTCCTTGAGCGGCACCTGACCAGCGGTAAACACCAGGTTGCCGGTCCGCACCCAGCCAACGTAATTAGCGACCGGTGCCGCCGGTGTGGGGACTTCAATGCCGAGTTCTGCCAGGCGCTTGTCAATGTTACCCATTATATTTTCCTTTTAAGGGTTGATGGTTGCGCCGCAATCTAGGGGCGGATGCGACACTTGACCAGCCCGGAAATATGACAATTTCGCAAAGTCGTCGCTTGCGGTGGTCTGCCGGGTCACGCTAGCGTGCCACACTGTTGAATCAGGGGACTGCGCTAATGACTAAAATTGTTTTTCTGGACCGGGGTACGTTTGCGCCAGAAATAGATTTGATACGGCCGAACATTGAGCATGAATGGATCGATTATGCGGCAACACCTCATGATCTGGTTGTTGAACGGCTGAAGGGTGCCACGATTGCCATTACCAATAAAGTACCGATCAGATCGGAAACCCTGGCACAGTTGCCTGATTTGAAAATGGTGTCGGTTGCAGCAACCGGTTTTGATGTGATTGATGTGCCTGCCTGTCGTGCACACGGTGTGACGGTCTCCAATGTGCGTGGTTATGCGGTGAACACTGTGCCGGAACATACGTTTGCATTGATTTTCGCCCTGCGCCGTGCCATTGCCGCTTACGCTCAAGATGTGGTTGACGGCAAGTGGCAGCAATCAGGCCAGTTCTGTTTCCACACCCATCCTATCAAGGATTTGAGAGGCTCTACACTGGGTATCTTCGGGGAGGGCAACCTGGGACAATCGGTGGCTGACATTGCTCGCGTACTTGGCATGACAGTCCTGTTTGCGGCACACAAGGGCGTGGAAGGTCTCGGACCGCTGTACACACCGTTCGACGACGTGCTGGCACAATCCGATGTCATAACGCTGCACTGTCCGTTAATGCCGGGTACGCGCAACATGCTGGCCAGCGCAGAGTTTAAAAAGATGAAACGTCAACCCCTGATTATCAATACTGCGCGCGGTGGTCTAGTGGACGAGGTGGATCTGGTTGCAGCTCTGGATGAAGGCCTGGTTGGCGGCATCGGCTTTGACGTGCTCACAACAGAGCCTCCCGAACCCGATCATCCGCTGATGAAAGTCGCAAATCGTCCCAATGTCATCATAACACCACACGTCGCGTGGGCGAGCTTTGAAGCCCAGACCGAGTGCTGGCGTCAGACCGTTGACCATGTAAATGCCTTTTTCGAGGGCCAAGCAAGAAATCTGGTAACCTGAGTGGTCATGCCAGCAACAATGATAAATCGGTAAACTAGTCGGAGAATGATGTTGAACAAACTATCCGGATTTTTGAGTGGAGCAGTGATGGTTGCGACCGGGGTGTGTTTCACCCTGCCGGTTGCGGCGGCATCGCCGCTGGCTGCCCATCGTGCTGTCTACGATATTTCTTTGAAATCCGCTGAAGACAGAAGCGGCATTTCAGGCGCCAAAGGCCGGATGGTCATCGAATTCAGCGGTGACGGGTGTGAAGGCTGGACCGTTAATTTCCGCATGATCAACCAGTTTTTCCTGACCGGCGGCAAATCGCGCGTGCTGGACAGCAGGTCATCGATGTGGGAGTCCGGCGCCAGTGATCAATTGCGCTATGTCCAGCGTCAGTTCGTCGACAGCAAGCTGCAGGAAGAGAAAGAACTGCGGGCCAAACTCGCTGTCGGAAAAACCGGGGGCTCGGGAGCGATCACCAAGCCCAACGAAGAAATCTTCTCGCTGCCGGAAGGCGTAACATTCCCGGTTGATCATCAATTGAAGATTGTGAGGGCCGCCGAAGCAGGCGAGTCGCGTGACGAAACATTGCTGTACGACGGCTCCGATGGCGCCAAACCGGCAATTGCCATTACGTTCATTGGCACACGAAGAGATGCCGGCAAAGACCAGACCGACGCTAAGCTGAAAGATGTCAACGGGTTGCACGGGTGGCCGGTATCAATTTCATACTTCAAACCTGACAAACGCGATCAGGAGACACCTGAATACCAGGTCAGCATGGTGCTGTATGAAAACGGTGTATCCGGCGACATGACCCTCAATTATGGTGAGTTCATCCTGGACGCCAAGCTGACGGACATCAAGCTGCTGGAAATGGCGAACTGTGACTGACGCGGTTTCCGAATAGCGTGAAGCGAGTCTGAAAGCCAAAAGTACGTCACAACAAGAACCAAAGCGGTTTTAAAGTGGCTTGACTGCATTCAGTCCTGACTGGTTTGCAGGCCGGTGACCAGATCCTCCAGGTTGCATATCGAGCCGAACAGGTGACATTCCGAAGCGATCAACTCGAGGGCAGCATCATGCCACACCGGTTTCGGTGAGGCGCAGCAGTCGGCTACTGTAAGACACCAGTACCCGGCATCAACGGTTTCGCGCAGGGTCGAGTGTACGCAACATTGCGTGGTGACCCCGGCCATCACTAGATGGGAAATGCCATTTGCCCGCAGTAGTTGCTGCAAGCCGCTGCCATGCAGTTTGCCAAAGCCGGGCTGGTCTATGATCGCTTCTGCCGGTTTCGGTTTGAGTTGATCGACAAAGGCACACCCTTTCTGTCCACGTATCAGATACTTGCCGAATGGCCCCGGCCGCCCGACATAAGCCTGGCTGGCCTTATGGGCAGTCACATCAGACAAGTCTGGTGCATAGGATTCCCTGGTGTGGATGATGGTGCACCCGCAATCGCGCATCAGTGCTGTCAGTTTTGCAAAATCGGGAATGATCCGGGCCATCTCGTTCGGCTGGCCGTGCTCGTCCATCAGGAAGTCCCGCTGCATGTCAATTGCCAGAAATGCGGTGGCAGACGGGTCCATTTCAAAGGTCCTGCTGTGCCAACAGTCGATGTTGTGACGTGTCATGATCTGTTGCCTTTTAACCCGCGGCCTTTTTCAACCGCGGCGGTGCCGAATTTTTCACGAAGCTTGTCCATCGCCAATTCGACTTTGGCATTGGCGTCAGCGCGCTGGTCAAGCCCGCCAATCCCGAAACCTGCCTCCAGTTCAACCAGGTTGGCAATCCCGACGCCGATCAGCCGAAACGCGGTCTTGTCGTCAAATTCCCGTTCCAGCATGGGTTTTGCTGCATCAAATATGCGCGTCGCCAGCGCTGTCGGATCAGCCAGGGAGGTGTTTCGTGTACGCGTCTTGAAATGATTTGTCTTGAGTTTCAACACCACGGTGATGCCTGCCATATGGTCTTTTTTGGCCCGCCGCGACACTTTTTCCGAAAGCTGCCACAGTATCTTTTCAAGCTCCAGATAGTCGGTAATGTCGGTATTGAATGTGGTCTCCGCGGAGATGCTCTTTGAAGCACTGCGACCCTGAACTGTCCTGGCATCTTCACCGCGCGACAGATGGTACAGGCGAGCCCCCATGGATCCGTATTGCCGCATCAAATCGTTTTTCTCCATGCGCTGCAACTGGCCGATAAGGCGTATCCCGTCCTTGTGCAGCTTGTTCTGCATGGCGGCACCCACGCCCCAGATAAAGCTCACTGGCCGGTTCTGCAAAAACGCAACACACTCATCCGGTCCGATCACGAACATCCCCCGGGGTTTGTCCATGTCGGACGCCAGCTTGGCCAGATACTTGGTGTGAGACAGTCCGATGGACACGGTGATACCGATTTCGTCCTCGATTTTCAGTGCGAGTCCGGATAACGCGCACACCGGACTTTTTCCGTGCAGCCGTTCAGTGCCGGTCAGGTCCATGAACGCTTCGTCGATCGATATTGGTTCAACCAGTGGTGTGAGCTGTTTCATCAACTCTCTGACCTGTTTGCCGACTTGTGCATATTTCGCCATGTCTGGCTTGATCACCACGGCTTTCGGACATGCCTTCAACGCCTTGAACATCGGCATGGCTGACTTGACACCATGGATGCGGGCTATGTAGCAGGCGGTTGATACTACGCCGCGGGTACCGCCACCTATGATGACCGGTTGATCTGCAAGTTCGGGATTGTCACGTTTTTCGAC
>JBDNEZ010000283.1:0-16877 GCA_041690095.1 Anderseniella sp. | reverse complement strand
CCTTGTTCTTCACCACCTTCACGCGGGTCTGGTTACCAACCACTTCGTCACGATCCTTGATCGCACCGATGCGGCGAATGTCGAGACGCACCGACGAATAGAATTTCAGCGCATTGCCGCCTGTTGTTGTTTCAGGGTTGCCGAACATCACACCGATCTTCATGCGAATCTGGTTGATGAAGATCACCATGCAATGGGTCTTGGAGATCGAACCGGTCAGTTTGCGCAGCGCCTGGCTCATCAGACGAGCCTGCAGGCCCGGCAGTGAATCACCCATGTCGCCTTCAAGTTCAGCGCGCGGCGTCAACGCAGCCACGGAGTCAATGACCAGAACTTCAACCGCGCCGGAGCGCACCAGCGTGTCGGCAATCTCGAGGCCCTGCTCTCCGGTGTCCGGTTGTGAAATCAACAGTTCGTCCACATCGACACCCAGCTTGCGGGCATAGATCGGATCCAACGCATGCTCGGCGTCAATAAACGCGCAAATCCCGCCACGTTTCTGACACTCCGCTACAACATGCAGCGCCAGGGTCGTCTTGCCGGAGGATTCCGGACCGTAAATCTCAATCACGCGGCCTTTCGGCAGACCACCAATGCCAAGCGCAATATCAAGGCCGATTGAGCCGGATGAAATGGCCTCGACCTCGATGGCCGAACTGGAGCCAAGTTTCATCACCGAGCCTTTTCCGAAAGCCCGCTCAATCTGCCCCAACGCAGCCTCCAGAGCCTTTTGCTTGTCCATTGAACCACCTCCAACAACTTTCAGGTTCGCTTGCCCCATGACACTCATGCTCCTTATTTCATATTGCGCTGTTGCTCGCCAGACAATCTCATCGTTCCGGCTTTGTTCTTCAGTATTGTACTCATTTTGTTCTCATTGCAAGAAAAAAATCAACCCCATGTTCCGGCTGCATTTTTTGCCGTTCAGCGAAGCCATCAAGGGGTTTTGCAGATAGTCTGAAAGGATCCGTAACGGTAACCGTGGCAGGCTGCAGCGATTCTGCCCAGAACAATAATCGATGTACCTGATCGAGGATTTTCGGCTCTGGCCAAACTGCCCGATTTCTGCCAGTTTGCCCATTGAACACGGAGTTTCCGGAGGGGGTCAAGGTGCTGATTGACGGATTGCAGTACTGCAACTTTTCGGAAAAGATTTTTCGGCAGATGCGCGCAGGCGGTGTTGACGCGGTGCATGTCACCGTCTGCTATCATGAAAATTTCCGCGAAACAGTTGCCAATCTGGAACAGTGGAACCAATGGTTCGAACAGTTCCCGGACCTGATCGTCAAGGGCACTACCGGCGATGATGTACGCAATGCCGGCAAGCAGGACCGCACTGCCATCTTCTTCGGCCTGCAGAATTGCTCACCGATAGAAGATGATATCTGCCTGGTGGAGATCCTGCACACACTCGGTGTGCGCTTCATGCAGTTGACCTATAACAATCAGTCGCTGCTGGCCACTGGTGCCTATGAGGCAGAGGACACCGGTCTCACCCGCATGGGAAAACAGGTCGTGCATGAAATGAACCGGGTTGGACTGGTGGTCGACATGTCGCATTCCGCAGAACGATCAACTCTCGAAGCCATTGATCATTCCACCCGCCCCATCGCCATCACCCATGCCAATCCGAAATTCTGGCACGATGGTCTGCGCAACAAGTCGGACACTGTATTGAAGGCACTGGCTGCTTCAGGCGGCATGTTGGGGTTTTCTCTCTATCCGCACCATTTGAAGGACGCCAGCAACTGCACGCTGGAAAGCTTCTGCGAGATGATTGCCCGCACCGCCGACATGATCGGCATTGATCATCTCGGCATCGGATCGGATCTGTGCCAGGATCAGCCCGACAGCGTAGTGCAATGGATGCGGGTCGGACGTTGGTCGAAACAGGTCGACTATGGCGAAGGCTCAAAGAACAATGCCGGTTTCCCGCCGCAGCCCGGCTGGTTCACCGGCAATCGGGATTTCGGCAATATCGACGCCGGATTGAAAGCCGTCGGCATGTCGCACCAAGACACCGCAAAGATCATGGGCGGCAACTGGCTGAGCTTCTTCGATGAAAATTTCGGACCTGCCTGATCGCAGTCAGCGCACATATCTGAGCGTTACGGTGAACGAAAAACTGCTTCCGCCGGGTGGTTTCGGATAGGGCGAGGCGCGCCTGGCGGTGGCAATGGCTGCCCTGTCCAGCACACGTTGCCCGGAACTTCGCCGCACCGATGCCGACGCAATCGCGCCGCTTGAAGAAATGCGCACAGCCAGCCGGACCTTACCGGCTTGCGCGCCTGACGGAAAGCTCTTGCGGCGCTGAATGTGCGCCAGAACACGGCGCGCATAGGAAGCCTTCTCTCCCGCTGATGCCCCGCCGGAACGCCCCGCGCTGCCCGCCCGCGCCTGTGCCTTGTTTTTACCAGCAGCGCTGGACTTCGATTTTTTCGCAGGTTGCTTTCTGGCCTTCCCGGAAGCTGCCTTGCTGACCGCTGGCTTGCGCGGCCTGGGTTTCACTACGGGCTTTGCTTCCACGTCATGGGGTGCAGACTGTTCAGTTGAATTCTGTTGCTTTGCAAATGTCGCCGGCACCTCGGGCTTGAGTCTAGGAATCGGGACAAAAACGTCCGGCTCGGCATTGGGTGCAGGTTCGGGCTTCAGCACAGGCATGGGCTCCGGCGGAAGCTCAACAACCTGGAGAGGTTCTGCAACCCGGATAGGTTCTGCAACCCGGATAGGTTCTGCAACCCGGATAGGTTCTACAACCTGGAGAGGTTCTACAACCTGATGGGATTCCACAACCTGCTGCGGCTCTGGTACCGGGGACGCAACGACCACTTCAGCTTCCGGAGCTGCTTCTTCAGTCTGCTTGTCATCCACGTCCTTCACCAGTTCAACAGGCTGTGGCTCTACAGCCTGTTCTTCCGGCAAGGTTTCCGCTGGAGCGGTTTCGGCTTCCAGGGGTTGCTGCACCGCCATCTCCTCGGCACCGGCAGATGCGCTGGCAGCCGGTGCAGGCAGTGCGTCCAGGACAATCACGGTGCTCGACACCCGGCTTTCACCACCTTCGGTCACTGCATCGGATACCCCTGCCCAGGCCAGCAAACCAGCATGCAAGCCAAGTGATACGGCGATGGCGGGCACGATAAACCGCATCATGGCCTGCGCTCCGCCTGCAACTGTATCCGGGTTATGCCGGTTGCGCGCAAACTCTCGACCAGCTTCACGATGCGCACAGCCGGTACAGCGGCATCGGCACGCAGCGTCAGGGTCGCAAGTACATCAGTGCCTGCCAGCTGCGCAATCAGCGCCACGATAGCTGCTTCATCGCTCAATTCACGAAACCGCAACGCCCCGGAGCCGGACACATAAACCGTCGTCTCGCCATCGGCGCCGTCCACCTCCTCACCGGCACTGGCTTGCGCCGGCATCAGTTCAAACGGGTCAGGTGCCGCAATGACGCCTGACAACACAATGAAAATCAGCAGCAGGAACACCACGTTGATCAGCGGCAGAATCGAGATGCCACGCGAGTGTCGTTGAGGTCTTGGCAACGAGAAACCGCTCACTGTCCGTCTCCTGCCGCGCGTACCCGCACGTCGTCAATGCCGGCAATCTGGGCTGCATCCAGCGCGTCCACCAACGCCTGGTAGCTGGCGGCGTTTCCGGCCACGATGCTCAGCGGTGTCGACGTGTCGCCGGCAAGGGCGGCAGCCAGATCGGTGACAGGTTCCCCGTCGAGCACATTGCCAGATGCGTCCAGCACAAGCACTCGCGGTTCAACCGGCGACGGTACTGCTTCAGCAGTACCTGGCACAGTCACCGTCAGCGGCTTAACCAGTGTCTGTGAAAATGTCGACACCACCATGAAGAACACCACCAGAATAAACACAACATCCATCACCGGCGTCAGATCAGGCGGTCTACGGCGCGCTGCAGGCGGTGATATCCGGAGCGTTTTCAGCATCTACGCTCCTGCCAGGATGTCGTTGACCGTGCGTTCTGCCCTGCTGCTTTGACGTTCGGCAAGGCTTTCCAGGATCGACAGGCAGACCAGCGCCACCAGGGCGACAACCATGCCGGCTGCCGTGGTCAGCAGCGCCTCCCAGATACCGCCGGCAAGTTGTGCCGGTTCAACCCGGCTGCCGGCTGCTTCCAGTTGCCGGAATGCCTCGATCATGCCGAGCACCGTGCCAAGCAACCCGAGCAACGGTGCCGTGGTTGCAGCCAGATCAATAAACCTGAACCCGGACCGAAGCGTTGCCGCGTGCTGTGCGGCCTGCACGTCAAGACGCTGTCGCGCAGCATCAGACCCGTCGTTAACGGCCTTGCGGGCGGCGGCGGACAAGACACTCACAATGCCGCCGGAACCGGGAGACAACAAAACCAAAAGCCGGATTAAAAACACCGCGACGACAGCCACGGACAACACCCCAAGGGCAATCATCGTCGGCCCACCCTTGTCGAGCAGTGCATCCAGGGCCGTTGCAAGATTACCAGTCAACTCATTCATTATCGCTGTGCCCTTCTGTCAGCCCCAGCGGCGCAAGCCAGAGGCCGCACGCGTCATGGCCAATCTGAGCGCTGATGCCGTAGACATCGCGCAGTGTTTTGTTCGTCATCACCTCATCCGGTACCCCATCAGCCGCGATCAATCCGTCCTTCATCAGCACAAGGCGATCACACCAGCGTGCTGCTAAAGACAGGTCATGCAGCGACACCAATACCGTTCGGCCCCGCCCGGCCAGTTGCCGCAGCGCCGCCATCATGGAAATCTGGTGCGCCGGATCCAGCCCGGAGGCAGGTTCATCGGCCAGCAGAACAGGTGTGTCCTGCGCCACGGCCCTGGCCATCAGAACCCGCGCCTGCTCACCGCCGGACAGGTCGGTCGCCGGCCGGTCAGCCAATCCGGTTACATCGAGCAGATCCATGGCTGCTTCACACTTGTCGCGATCAGTCTGCGACATGGTGCGACGCCAGCCGTGCCACGGCAAACGGCCAAGCTCGACCACGGCGCGAACACTGATTGGCCAGCTCAACACTCTTGCCTGCGGCAACCAGGTGACCAGCTTCGCCCTGTCAGCTTCGCTCATTCCGTTTACTGGCTGACCGTCAATTTCAATTAGGCCGTCATGGGTCACCTGCCCCGCCAATGCCCGCATCAAGGTGGACTTGCCTGCACCATTCGGCCCCAGCAGCCCTGTAACCTGTCCGGGCTCAAGGCCAACATCCACACCGTGCAGCACCTGCCTGCCGGACAGCGAAACCGATATGTCACCTGCTGTGAGCTGCATCAGAACAACTCCTTGCGTGAGCGGATGACCAGCCACAGAAAGAACGGTGCACCGATGAGTGCGGTGACGACACCGACATTCAGTTCCCGTTCAGGGATAACGGTTCGCGCGACAATATCTGCAAGTGTCAGCAGGGCCGCACCGGCAAGCCCTGACGGCAGCAACAACTGGCCGGGCAGCCGATTGGTCAGCGGGCGGATCAGGTGGGGGACAATCAGGCCGATGAAGCCGATTGCGCCACTGACTGCCGTCGCTGCGCCAACACACAACGCCACACCACACACAACCAGCACGCGGGCACGCGGAATGTTTGCACCCAGACCCGACGCACCTTCTTCTCCCAGCGACAACGCATCCAGCGTCCGGGAACTGGCCCACAGCGCGGCCCAACCCAGAACCATCAGCGGTATGACCAGCCAGACATGGTCCATCGTGCGGTCTTTCAACGAGCCAAGCAGCCAGAAGATGATCTCTTAACTGGCATAAGGATTTGGCGACAGGTTTAATACCAGCGAGGTCAACGCCCCGGCCAGCGAGCCCAGCGCGACTCCTGCCAGAATGAGCGTTATCGTGGACGCCTGCGTTGCCGAGATCGCCAGCAACACCAGTACACAAACCGCTGCGCCGATCAGTGCTCCCGCCGGCAGCGCCAGAAACGAGACACCTGCCAGGCCGGTGTAGAACAACACCACTGCGCCCAGCGATGCGGATGCGGAAATGCCAATGATACCCGGTTCGGCCAGCGGGTTTCTCAGCAATCCCTGCAGTGCTGCGCCTGAAACGCCGAGACTGAAACCGATCAACACTGCCAGCAAGGCGCGCGGCAGCCTGATCTCCCGCATGATGATCATGGCAGCCTCATTGCCACTTGCCATCAGCGCCTCGATGCTCTCAACCGGACCAATCCGGGCAGGCCCGATCAGCAGCGACAACACAAACCCTAACAACCCCAGCACCGCCAGCAGCGATATCAGCACCGGTCTGCTCATGATTCAGGCGCCTTCCTGCAAGGTGCCAGCAGGGGGGCAAACGCGCGCAGTTCCTGAATGGCGTCCATCGTGAACGGACCGCCACAGCTCAATGCGGCAGGTTTGGAAAAGCCCTCTGTTACAGTTGCCTTCAGTTTGCTGAGCACCGGATGCGACAGGATCTCGTCAGCCAGTGCCGGTGCTCCCGGTGTCGGCTTTGGCAACAGGATCAGGTCCGGCGGGTTTTGCACCAGCAACTCCAGCGGAAACGCCGTGACGCCTTCGTAGCCGAGGTCTGCCGCCATATTCGAAAACCCTGCAGCTTTTATTGCAGAGTCTGCCAGCGTGCCCTTGCCCATTGCAACGCCGCGCACCCCATAGGCGATCGCCACCGGTTTGCGCGAGCATGCCAGCGGTTTCAGTCCAGCAAGTTGATGTTCAAATCGCGACGCCATCGCATCAGCGGTCGCGTTGCGCTCGAGCAGCCTGCCCATTCGCCTGATATCTGACGCTATGGTTGCAACCGATTGTGAGTATTTGAACTCCTCGACCCTGAAATCCAGCCGGCGCAGCAGGCTGGTTGTGTTGTGCAGCGAGAAAGTGCCGGTCACAACCAGATCGGGTTTCACGAGCAGTATCTCTTCAGCGACACCCTTGTTGATCGGGTGGTGTTTTGCCCGCTCATAAAGCGGCGACAAGGTGGGGTCTCGCGACAGATTGGATATCGATTTCAACTGCCCCGGCGCGGACAGCAACATGACAAGCTGGTCGGTACACACATTCAGCGAGGCGACAGACGGGCCGGACAGGGCACCGGCGGTGCCGGCAAGCAATCCTGCTGCCGCCACCGCTCCTGCCAAGACCCGTTTGCCGAACTGCTTCATCAGAACTGGTACACAAACCCGCCATACACCGACGCGCCCGCCGTGCCATAGCCCTTCACAACCTGGTACTTCTCATCCAGCAGGTTTTCGCCGCGCACATAAAGCTCCATGCCTTGCATTGGCGAGTATCCGACCTTGGCGTTGACCAGAACATAATCGTCCAGCGGCACCAGCGTTCCGCTGACAGTATCCACAGTATCTTCAACGATGCGCACGATGGTTGACGTGGTCCAGTTGTCAGCCGGGCGGGTGAACAGCCCAAGTACAATATCGTGCCTGGGAACGCGCGCGCGTCTTGTGCCATCCGGGTTGAGTGCCCGGGTAAAGGTATAGGCAGCCGTCACGTCCACCCAATCGGCAACAGCATACTTGATCTGGGCTTCAACACCGTTGCGCTCTGTCGTGCCGGAAGTCTGGAAATAGGAATCCGTGCCAAAGTCATAATCGATCAGGTTATCGGTATCGAGTTCAAAATAGGTGACGCTCGCCGTCAGGGCACCATCAAGCAGGGTCTGGTCGACGCCTGCGTCCCAGGAAAAGCTTTCCTCCGGGCTCAAATCCGGATTCGGACCCAGTAGCCCAAAAGGATCATAGCCAAGTTCGAACGGGCTTGGTGCCCGAAAACCGGTGCCAACCGAGCCGCGTATCTTGGTGCCTGTGTCTGTAAACAGATAAGCAGCCGTTGTACGCCATGTGGTAAAGCCACCGAAATCATCATGTTCATCATGACGGACCGCACCGGTCAGCGTCAGGTTTTCCAGCGGTGTGTAGATGATCTGGCCCCAGCCCCCGGCGATCCAGATTTCATTGCTGGAGAACCCGTCATCGTATGACTGGCGTTCATAATCAGCGCCCGCCTGCAACGTAATCTGGTCATTCAGTTGATATTCGGTGAGCCAGTCGCCTTTCTGGCGCAGACTGCTCGGTGCAAATGTGAAAGGACCGAAGGTCGTCGTGAAAGACCTGCGCGTTATGTCATTGATCTGCACCGATGCGGTGTTTTTCAAACGTCCGTCAAGTGACGTCGTAGTTATGCCAACCCGCCCGGCAAGTTGCCTGCGGTCCGCTGTGTTGTCGGGATTGTCGGACGGGGTTACGCCACCGTCATCAAACTCGCTGCGGCTGTCGATATATAACAACGACCCGAATGCAGTCAGATACTGGTCCAGCACCTTCTCACCGGCCAGTGACAGCGTGACATTATCGTAGCCGTCGCGTTCAGGATTGCCGTTGCGGCTATCGGCGGCAGAGATACCGTCTGTGATCAGACCCGATACACTGGCAGCAATCCGGCTACCGGCTGCCGTGGCTCCCTGCGCAGCAAGTGAACCGCGAAATGTGCCATGCGAACCGGCCTCACCCGACACAATGTAGCGGATGCCTTCTTCAAAGTCTCCCAGTGTGGAAATGCCAATGACCCCTGCTACAGCGTCGGCGCCATACAACGTACTCTGCGATCCTTTCAGGATTTCAATGCTTTGCACACCTCCCGTCAGCAGATGTTCCGGTGAAACCTGAACCTGCGGGGCAGACGTGTCGGAAATGTCGATGCCGTTCCACAGTGTCTTGACGTATTTCTTGTCGGCACCGCGAACCACCAGCGTGGTTTCCTGACCGACACCGCCTTGCGATGAAACACTTACACCGGGTTCCTGTGCCAAAAACTCCTGCACTGTCGGCAGGCGCTGGGCCTCGATGTCCTGCTTGCTGATGGTATCGACAACCGAGCCGACCTTGGCCTTGTCGGATTTGGTTCTGTTTGGCGTAACGACGATCTCGCCGATATTGATGCTTTCAGCCTGCGCCGTTGCAACGGCAGCAAGCAGAATGACGGGCGATGCCGCCCGCAACAATACGAATTTCAAGTTTGGATGCATTTTGTCCCCTGTTCCGGCCTTCGCCGGGAGCTGTAGTCCTGACTATGCTCTTGGGGAAATGGGAGTGAGCTTGTGCCACTTCCTGCTGCCCCGCAAGCGGTGATGGATCGAAACCACCACTGCAGAAATGCAACAGCTCCCGATGCTTCCCCGCATCAGGATGAGGTGGACGGCTCCAGGCAGGTCTCCTGGCTCACGCTTCAATGGCTGTCCAACCTTCCCGGAAAATCTTCCCAGTGGCCTCTTGCAGACAACCTCAGCGTTCACAGTTGCGGGGGCAGCTATGGCAGGGGTCAATATGCGACCCTTCCACATTCCCTCTTAGCCCTGAAAACAAGGTTTTGCTTCCTTGCATCCAGAGAACCCAGAACACTTTTATGATTAAATTTAAATTGCTGACAGTCAATCAGATTCTTTGCCCGGTTACCGAATTGTCAGGGATGCCGGGCCCGGTCAGCCTTACCGCATAACCGGCACCCGCATCACCCGGCGGCTGTCTTGATCTGCTCCAGCAAATCGGACGCAACTTCAACAGTGCCGGAAGCCTCGGTCATCCGGCGGGCTTCATAGCGGCGCTGGCTGGGCATGCGCACACCCTCCTGCAGGATCATTTCGCCAAACAGCGCTTCTGCATGCGCGGCCCAGCCGCTGGCATCGCCGAAACGCGCCGGATCAATGGCGATGATCAATTGCCCGCCACGATTGGCCAGCCCGTCGGGCTCAGCGTTCTTTGCGGTTTCAAAACTGAACGGCTCGCCCATCAACGCGCCTGCCATCAGTTCAACCATCATCGACACGAGCGCGCCCTTGGCACCGCCAAAGGCCATGATTGCGCCGCCATGAACATCGGCCGGATTGGTCGATGGCTTGCCATGCTTGTCGATAATCGTGCCGGGCGGCAATTGCTTGCCTTCGCGCGCAGCGATCAGGATTTCACCATGCGCCCTGGTGGCCGTGGCCATGTCAAAAATCACCGCCTCGCCATTGTCGCGCGGCCATCCGAAGGCAATCGGGTTGGTGCCGAACAGGGGTTTGGTGCCACCCGGCGGCGGTACGATCGGAAACGCCGAGGTCATGGTCATCGCCACCAGGTGCTGCTGCGTCATCAGCTCCATCTCGGGCCACAGGGCTGCAAAATGATGCATGTTGGTCAGCGCCAGACAGGCCACGCCCTGCTGTTTGGCCAGTGCACCGATTTCATTCGCCATCAGGTTCAGTGACAAGGGTGCAAACCCGTTGTCGCCATCGCCGCGAACCACCCCGGGGGCCGTCTTCGACCATGTCGGCCTGGCTGCCGGGTTGGCCTTGCCATTGGCGAATGACTTCAGGTATCCCGGCATTCGCAGGATGCCGTGACTGTGGCAGTGATCGCGCTCTGCTGCACACACCGTGCCGGAAATCGCATCGGCGTTTGCATCATCGCAACCTGCCGACTTCAGGGCCTTGATGCATACCGTGCGCAGGTCAATCAGCTTGATCGGCTCAGTTTTCATGACAGGGCTTTCTGCAGGATGGTTTCGACACTGGCTGCCGCATTGAACAATTCCGTGTCCTCGCCATGCCGGCGCATGATCATGGCACCGGCCGGTGCTTCGCCGCGCGCAGTCATGGGCACGGAAACCGCACAACTGTTGAGGAAATTGCCGAGGAACGTATTGCGCAGGCACAGGAAGTTCAGCGGGCCGTAGCGGTCATCTTTTTCCACTTCCGAGATCAGCGGCGGCAAAATCGGCACGGTCGGCAGAATGAAGCCGTCGAGGCCCGAACAAAGCCGTGCAAATTTCTCAATCATTTCCTTGCGCCGCTGATAGTATTTCACCAGTTCCGGCCCGGTGACGTTGAGGCCGGACTGGATGCGGATGCGAACCATATGGTGGTATTCATCACCATGGCGTTCGAGCATTTCGGCATGCACATTCATGGCTTCGGCTGCTGATATACCGCCCCTGGCATTAAGCGCCGGCAACTCGGTCAGATCGGGAAACGCTACTTCTGAAAACACCACACCGGCCTTGCCGAGCGTCTTGATGGCAGCATCGAACGCCGTAGCCACTTCCGGGTCCATGCTATCCATCGCCACATGCTGCAGAATGCCGAAGCGCAAGGTGGCGGGGTCGCGGGCAAGCACAGTGCCGGTGCGGTCTCCGGCCATCATCGCATCAATGATCGAACAGCAATGTACCGAATTGGCCAGCGGACCGACCGTGTCCAGTGTATCGGACAGCGGAAACACCCCGTCCCGCGACACCCGGCCCGTCGACGACTTGTATCCGGTTATGCCGTTGAAAGCTGCCGGGACGCGGCATGACCCACCGGTGTCGGTTCCCAGCCCCATATAGGCCATGCCATCTGCCACCGACACAGCAGCACCTGATGATGACCCGCCGGGAATGCGTCCCTGCCCCCGGTCCCAGACGGACTTCGGCGTACCGTAATGCGGATTCACCCCCACGCCGGAATAGGCAAATTCGGTCATGTTGGTGCGGCCCATGAACACGAATCCGGCAGCGCGCAGCCGCGCTACACAAACCGCATCCGCAACCGCCGGTTCGCTGTTGCGCAGAAAGGTCGAACCAGCTGCGGTGACTTCGCCTGCCACATCGAACAGGTCTTTCAGCGAAATCGGAATGCCGGCATAAGGCGATGGCGCACGGCCCACCCTGCGCCGTGCATCCATGAAATCTGCCGTCGCAATCGCGCCTTCGGCATCAGTCGACAGAAAAGCCCGCGCGCCTTCTCCCGCTTCGTCTTCAATGCGCGCCAGACAGGCTTCCGTCAGATCCCGCGACGTGGTCGTGCCGGCGTCCAGTTGCAGGGCAAGTCCCTGTAGAGTTTCGACTATCATTTATGCATTCCCTGTTGTTCAAAAACCATATTGCAGGCAGCATGACATTATCCACGAAACACCGGCAAGGCCCCATTGATGCATACCAGTCTGTACTTCGCCTATGGCTCAAACCTGTTGTCGACGCGGCTGATTGCGCGCTGTCCGTCGGCGCGTGTAGTTGGTACAGCAATGACAGAAGGCTGGATGGTGAGTTTCACCAAACCGGGTGCCGACGACTCCGGCAAGGCAGGCCTGGTGGAACGTGAAGGTGCCTGTCAACCGGGCGTTGTCTACGAGTTGGCAACACAGGAAATGCCGCTGCTGGACCGGTTTGAAGGCCTGGGCCACGGCTACTCGCGCGACGACGATTTTGCGGTGACCATGCTCAACACTGGCGAACCGGTCTCAACCGCAACCTATATGCCGACACGCCATGACCCTGCCCTGATACCCTATGACTGGTATCTGGCACTGTGCATTGCCGGTGCCAGCGAGAACCGGTTTGAGACGGCTATGGTGGAAGCATTTCGTGCGACAAGCTTCAAGCCGGACAGGGTGGATCACCGTCCAGGCAGACTGGCCGGGATAGATGCACTGCAGGCGGCCGGGCATCACAACTGGCTGGAAATGCTACAGCGTCAGGGCGTATTCGTCGATGAGGCACTACGACTGTCTTGAGCCCCGCGCGGCCCATCAGCGATGAGTACCTCATGGACACAGTTGACAAGAGCTTGCTTGGCTTGTCCTGACACGGTGATCTGTTGTTTGGAGACAAGATGGAAATCGAGAATTCCTGCACCCCGCTCTCCCAGCGCGTCGGCCTTGAGCCTGTTTCGCCCCAGCTAAAGCGGGTCGCATTTATTCCGTACCAATTGATGGCCCGAATCCGGCCACTCGGCGAATGGCGGAACACCGCGCGATGTGGTGCATCGGGCAAGTTCCGCAATGACTTCCGATGGACGGATTGCCCCCCGAAGGCCGGTTTTTCGCGCTCGCTGGACTGCGTTATGCTCCCCTTGTAGTCAACCAGACTACGGCGCAAAGCATGCGGTGAAAACCGCTTAATCTCGCTCCGGTGTGCTGGTGCACGTCAAAACTCGGCCGTTTGCCACTTGGTTATTGTTGCAATCAGACGTCTCTAATTCCAGCATCGAGGCAAACAGAAAGGGCGCCGCAGAACCCGCGACGCCCATATTTAGTCATCTGACTGATTTGAACCAGTTATTCGACCTGTTCACCGGAAATTACCCAACGGCCGATGTTTGGCGTGTCAAGGGTTGCCCCGACGCGATCAAATTCCTGCATGGTGTTACCGCCGAATGAGATCGATGTACCAATCATGAACGTGTGCTCGACGAACGAACCGTCATCAGATTCACCGCCGCTGTTCCCGTTCTTGTCAAAGCTGGTGCCACGATAACCCGCAAACAATTGTGTCTCGCCAATGACAGGCAACGCCACTACACGATCATAGCGGACGCCCCATTCAAAGACGTCCATATTGAACCCATCTACATCTTCACCATCATCCACATCGCCATTGGCGAATGCACCTTCAACCTGAAGCCGCGACATATCATCAACAAACCAGCGGGCAACACCCCGGACGAAAAACGCTGCATCGTTTACATCGTCATTCCCGAGTATGTCGTCATCGCCACTGGCTATGATGGCACCTGCCTGTCCGTACAATGTCCAGTCCTGCAAATAGAACTGCGCTTCACCACCAACGAACGCAAATGTGGCTTCATTGCTACTATTTTCGCCGTCATCTTGAAAGTTTGCCTGCCCAGCACCACCAAATACACCCAACAGCCCCATGCCGGGGTCGCGCTTGCTGAGATGAACCGCCCCTTGAAATGAGTCAGAGAAACGGTCATTGCCGACCGTACCGCCGAGCGTGTCCATCGACCGCTCCCAGTTCGCATCCATCTGCATGGCAAGACCGTTGCCCAGTGGCATACTCAAAGCGACACCGCCTCCCGCAGCACCATAGAAGCCATCGTCAACACCTGCGCCGCCTTCAACACTTGTAACCGCGGTAATGCCGACCCAGCTTTCAACTTTACCGGACACCACTACATCGCGAAGCGCCTGTTCATAGTCCATGTCAGCCGCCTGAGCGGTGTTGGCAGAAATGGCAAGCGCGATTGTCAAGACTGAAGTTGCTGCGAGTTTTTTCATTTAGAATGCCCCAGGAAAAGAATCTGTTCCAACGTAAGATTAACAACCACGGCTTTCAGTTCAAGAACCAATTCACGCACTGGAGTCGAATTTCCAAAACTGTAACATTTTTGCCACAGTTCAGCTTTGCCAATGGGATTGGTCAGGGATAATTATCTGTTTCGAATCGGAACCGACCATTCAGTTTTGAGTTTCAGCGGCAGTGTTGTCCGCAATACCGTCCCCGGTCGACGCACCCGCGATCAGCCTATCGCTTCCTTCACGGCTTCAGCCAGTTGTTTAAGAGTAAACGGCTTGGGCAGAAAGGCAAAGTCGGTCTGGCCTTCAAGATTCTTCTCGAATGCATCTTCAGCATATCCGGAGAAGAACACGATATGGGTCTTGACCCCGCGCTTGCGCAGTTAGCGCAGCATGCTTGGCCCGTCCATTTCCGGCATCACCACATCCGACACGATAAGATCCGGCTCTGCGCCATACTCTTCCAGTACCTCCAGCCCGGCTTCGCCGGAATCGGCTTCAAGCACGGTATAGCCGCGCGACTCCAGCGCCCGTTTGGCAAACGAGCGGACGGCATCTTCGTCCTCAACCAGCAAGATGGTGCCGGTACCGGTCAGGTCGACGCTCTTCGGCTCGCCGGTGGCAGCCTCCGCGACGCGTGCGGATACTTCTTCCTGCGTCTCGATGTACTGCGGCAGATAGACCTTGAATGTGGTCCCACTGCCCATTTCGCTTTCGCAGAAGATAAAACCGCCGGTCTGCTTGATGATGCCATACACTGTCGACAGGCCGAGCCCGGTTCCCTTGCCGACTTCCTTGGTGGAGAAGAACGGCTCGTAGATCTTGTCCAGAACCTCCTGCGGCATACCGGTCCCGGTATCTGCAACTTCCAGCAGGACATAGTCGCCCGGCGGCATCTGGGCTGGTTTGACCATCCGGGACTGGTCGGCGGAGACATTGCTGGATTTCAGTGTCAGCGTTCCGCCATCGGGCATGGCGTCACGTGCATTGACACACAGATTGATCACAACCTGCTCAAACTGGTTGATATCGACCTTGATGCGATCGAGATCGCGGCCATGCACGATCTTCAGTTCGACGGTCTCGCCCAGCAGGCGGCCCAGCAGATTGCCGAGATCTGACAACACATCTGTCAGCGACAGGACTTCCGGCCGCAAGGTCTGGCGACGCGAGAACGCCAGCAACTGGCGCACCAGATTTGCAGCCCTGTTGGCATTCTGCTTGATATTCATGATGTCGGCAAACGACGGATCAGTGGGCCGGTGACGCGCCAGCAGCAGATCGGAAAAACCGATGATCGCTGTCAGCACATTGTTGAAGTCATGGGCAACACCGCCGGCAAGCTGACCCACGGCCTGCATTTTCTGGCTCTGCGCCAGTTGGGTCTCAAGCGATGAGTGTTTTGTAGTGTCCATGGCAAACACCATGACAGCACCCTTGCCGCCGGTCTCGTCAGCGACACAGTACACCTGGCCGGAGGCTTCCTGCTTCCCCAGAAAATGAAAATCAGACGGTTTGGCTTCTGTCTTGCCTGCTGCAGCATCAGCAATAAGCAGCTTCAGTTTTTCGCGTTCTTCTTCACGCACCAGCTTCGACAGGGTACCGCGCCGCTTGGCCTCAGGCGCAAGCTCGAGAAACGCTGCATTCATGCTTTCGATAGTACCATTGCCATTCAACTGCACGATGCCGATAGGCAGTGAATTGAACAGTCTCGAAATCTGCACCTGAGCTTCGCCGGAATTCTTCTCAACCGCAAAATGGGCCCGCCTGTCCAGTACGAGCGTCCGCGACGGCTGCAATTTACCTTCGGCGTCGAATTCACATCGGTGGACCACCCGTGCCGGTATGGTTTCACCCGTCTGGGTCGTCAGGTCCAGGTCAAAAACTTCTGTCACCGGCTGCCCGGCCGCAGGTTCAATACCGCCAAGCAGTTTGGCGCCTTTTTCCGTCACGATGTCCGACAGTTTCAGATGACCGTCGGTGGTTGCCGACAAATCCAGCCCCAGCCACTCGGCCAGCGTGGCATTCACATAGGCAATGGCGCCGTCGGCCGTGGTTGAGAAAAACCCCGCGGGCGCATGGTCAAGGTAATTGATGATATACTGCAGGTTTTCAAATGCATCTTCCTGAGACGCTCGGGCATCGGTTTCGTCGATCAACCGCCACACCGAGTAAGGCTGGCCGGCGCCGACTTTCAGCGGTTTTACCTGCAGGCGAAGCCAGGCTGCTGCATCTTCACGAGCACCTGCTGCTGCCGATCCTGGCGTCAGCCTGAACTGCTCGGATGCCTCGCGGCCTTCACGTGCCGCACGTGCCAGCCGGTAGACGCGTTCCGACACATCCGGATAACCCGAATACAGTGTTTCAAGATTGACCATCCGGGTCTGGCCCGACGCCGACACAAGTTGCCGATAGGACGCATTGGAATAGATGATCAGTCCGCGCGCATCCGACACCACGCATGGCTCGCCGACGGCATCGAACAACTGGTCGAAAAATTCCTTCTGCCGCGGCGCGCGTCCAAAGTGCACGAAACCCGCAAGCGCCCCAAATACCGCCAGCAACCCGGCAAGCGACATCAAGGCCAGCGCCACCAGGACGGTTTGCGGGACAATCGTCTGTGTGGTCTGAACGGCAAAGTACACAATCAAGGCCAGCGCGCTGGCCAGCAGAAGGCTGAGTACGGGCCTGCCCTCCGACTGTGCCGGGCGCGGTTCACCAACAGATCGCTCATCGACCATCACTGCGTGAACATCATTATCCGTCTGCGCAGCTGCCTTTGCGACAGGTTTCGAAGAACCGCTCTCCGGTTCGTTTTGAATGTCTTTGCTCAT